>CAIXFB010000342.1 GCA_903918595.1 uncultured Actinomycetes bacterium | reverse complement strand
TTGAGCCCCATAAGTCACTCCGGTTATCCGCACCTTGTCCCCAGAAAGGTGAGGGGTTTCCGCCATACATCCGCATGTTGTCCACAGATTTATCCACAGGCGTAATGGACACGCCTGCGCTGTCTGCCTAACGTCAGACCCTACGAGTAGAACTATGGGTAACAGGGTATTCGGCAGCGGCCGGACTACTGGCGAATATGGCTAAAGGAGCGTGCTGGTGAGCGTCACCGAACTGCCCGTTCCTCCACGCGATTCCGACGAGCCCGACCGCACCCCGCCCCAGGATGTGCCCGCTGAGCAATCCGTCATCGGCGCCATGCTGCTCTCCAAAGACGCGATTGCCGATGTAGTCGAGGTGATCCGCGAGGGCGATTTCTACCGTCCCGCGCACCAGACCGTCTACGCCTGCATTCTCGATCTCTACAGCCGTGGCGAGCCAGCAGATGCGGTCACGGTCTCCGCTGAGCTCACCCGCATCGGAGAACTCAGCCGCATCGGTGGTGTCTCCTATCTCCACACACTTGTCTCCACTGTCCCAACTGCAGCCAACGCCGGTTACTACGCGCGCATCGTGCGTGAAAAGGCGATTCTGCGCCGCTTGGTTGAGGCCGGCACCCGCATTGTTCACATGGGCTATCTGGGCACAGGTGATGTCGACGACACCGTTGATCGCGCGCAGGCCGAGGTCTATGAAGTCACAGAGCGACGCACCGCAGAGGATTACCTGCCGCTTCGAGACATCATGGGCGATGCACTGAATGAGATTGAAGCGATCTCCAATCGCGATGGCGAAATGATCGGTGTCCCAACTGGATTCACTGAACTTGATGCGCTCACAAACGGATTGCATCCTGGTCAGCTTGTGATCGTGGCGGCTAGACCTGCCCTTGGAAAATCGACCCTAGGACTGGACGTTTGTCGCGCAGCATCAATCAAGCACGGATTGACCAGTGTCATCTTCTCCCTCGAAATGAGCCGCAACGAGATTGTCATGCGTTTGCTTTCTGCAGAAGCACAGGTGCCTTTGCACCACATGCGCGCCGGCAACATGACCGATGCCGACTGGACAAAGATGGCGAACAAGATGGGCGTGGTCAGCGAGGCCCCACTGTTCATTGACGATTCGCCGAACATGACTCTGATGGAAATTCGCGCAAAGTGCCGCAGGCTCAAGCAACGTCATGATCTTCGCCTAGTTGTTGTCGATTACCTCCAGCTCATGACCAGCGGTAAGCGCGTAGAAAGCCGCCAACAAGAAGTCTCTGAGTTCTCGCGTTCATTGAAACTTCTGGCCAAAGAACTCGACGTTCCCGTCATCGCCATCAGCCAGTTGAACCGTGGTGCTGAACAGCGCGTAGACAAGCGGCCGATGCTCGCTGACCTACGCGAGTCCGGCTGCCTGCCAGCAACAACTCGCATCGTTCGTGCCGACACAGGTGCAGAGATGACCATGGGTGAGCTTTTCGAATCCGGTGAGCGCAATGTCCCGGTCTGGTCTCTCGATGACTCGCTCCGCTATGTCGAGCGCCCGCTCTCGCATGTGTTCTCCACCGGGCGTAAAGAAGTCTTCCGGGTGCGCACGGCTAGCGGCCGGATCCTCGATGCAACAGCAAACCACCCGCTCCTCACATATCAGGGCTGGCAGCCGTTGGGCAGTCTCGATACGGGTTCTCGCATCGGTATCCCGCGCCACGTTCCTGCACCATCACAAGAGACCGAATGGTCAGATGATCACGTGATCGTTCTCGCCCACATGCTGGGTGATGGATCCGTGCTTCCTCGGCAACCAATCCGGTACGCAACAAAGGATCCCGCCAACATCGACGTCATGAGCATCTGCGCTCCGCGTGCTTTCGCAGTCAAGTTGCGCATAGATGAATAT
>CAIXFB010000341.1 GCA_903918595.1 uncultured Actinomycetes bacterium | reverse complement strand
CAAACCACAGTCAAGACCCTCAACCCGACTGCAGGCCAAGTTGGACCACCGGCGGATGAGTTTGAGCTGTACAACACCACGGTTGACCCACTTGAGATGAGCAACCTCTATGGGAACTCACAATTTGCCGCCACTCAGACATTGATGGTCAATCTGCTCGCAACAGAGCGGAGCGTCAAGCGTCTGACTCCGGTTATCGAGCCGTGGGCTGATGGCAGCGCGCAACAGTTCCCCTTTACGCCCAACTAATTGGTGAAATACGGCAGAATATGCACACCATTTACCAGTAGGGGAGAGCACCATGCCAGCAGTTATTGAGTACAACATGCGGACCAAGCCTGAGTTTTTCGATGAGGTGCTTGATGCGTATGTGCTTTTCGCCGATGCATTTGGCATGGTGAATCCGCAGGAGGATCTGATCCTTGTCACTGCCGATCGTCGCCGCCAGATCATTCGGGGAATTGGTGTATTCGAGACCGCTAGCGAGGCTCTCGAAGTTGGCCATGCGGCAATGTTCGAGCGTTTCCGTGATTCAGTAGCAGACAAGCTGACTGAAGTTCCTGAGCGGGAAGAACTTGAACTCATTCATGTGTTCGTCAAAACTGTTGAATAGTCGTATTCGCTGATTGTTCCCGATCAATAAAGGAAGCCCCCATGCAAAGTTCGCAGGGGGGCTTCCTTTATTGCTTGGAGATCTACTTCTTGAGATCGAACCGATCCGCGTTCATGACCTTGTTCCAAGCGAAAACGAAGTCGCGAACGAACTTCTCTTTGGCATCATCTGCGGCGTAGACCTCAGCGAGAGCCCGGAGCTGCGAGTTGGATCCGAAGATGAGATCCACTCGGCTTGCGGTCCACTTCACGGCACCGGTCTTGCGGTCCTTACCCTCGAAGAACTCTTCGGTGTCATCGGTGGGGGACCACTCGGTGCCCATGTCGACAAGGTTCACGAAGAAATCGTTCGTGAGCTTGCCGGGGGTCTTGGTGAGTACACCACGTTCTGATGACTTGAAGTTCGCACCGAGGACGCGCATGCCGCCCACGAGTACGGCCATTTGAGGCGCCGTGAGTGTGAGCAGGTTTGCCTTGTCGACGAGCAGCTTCTCGGCGGGACGAACCTGACCCTTGATGAGGTAGTTGCGGAATCCATCAGCGGTCGGTTCAAGCACTGCGAAGGATTCAACATCTGTCATTTCCTGGGTGGCATCGGTGCGACCCGGGGAGAATGGCACGGTGATGGGGAATCCCGCATCCTTTGCGGCCTGTTCCACGGCTGCGCAACCGCCGAGCACGATGAGGTCTGCAATAGAGACCTGCTTTGCACCTGTGTTGAAATCGGCCGCGATACCTTCGAGAGTGCCCAACACCTTTGCGAGTTTGGCAGGCTCGTTGGCTTCCCAATCGCGCTGCGGCTCGAGGCGAACCCGAGCACCGTTCGCTCCACCGCGCTTGTCCGTGCCGCGGAAGGTTGAAGCCGATGCCCATGCTGTTGATACGAGCTCTGAGATGCTCAGACCGGATGCAAGGATCGTCGCCTTCAAAGCAGCAACGTCTGCGTCGTTGACCAACGGGAGGGTAACGGCCGGAACTGGGTCCTGCCAAATGAGGTTTTCAGCTGGCACCTCTGGTCCGAGGTAGCGCACCTTCGGGCCCATATCGCGGTGGGTCAGCTTGAACCATGCACGAGCAAATGCGTCGGCGAACTCCGCTGGATTAGCGAGGAAGTTCCGGGCGATCGGCTCATAGATCGGGTCAAACCGCAGGGCGAGATCAGCGGTGGTCATGACCGGTGCGTGACGCTTGTTGGGATCTTGTGCGTCGGGAACGGTATCTGCCTCGGCACCACCGGCGGGGATCCACTGCTTGCCGCCCGCTGGGCTGGCGGTGAGTTCCCACTCGTTGCGGAACAAGGTCTCGAGGTAGCTCATGTCCCAGGTGGTGGGAGTTGCGTTCCAGGCACCTTCGAGACCACTGCTGATGGTGTCATCGCCATTCCCGGTTCCCATGGAGTTCTTCCAACCCAGACCCATTTCCTGGATCGGTGCACCCTCTGGTTCCGGTCCCACGTAAAGCTCTGGGTTTCCGGCGCCGTGCATTTTGCCGAAGGTGTGACCACCAGCAATAAGGGCAACGGTCTCGTGGTCGTTCATCGCCAT
>CAIXFB010000340.1 GCA_903918595.1 uncultured Actinomycetes bacterium | reverse complement strand
TGCCGCCTCGACGCTGATCAATGACATCCCTGTGGGCGATGAGTGGGTAACGCTCAATGACGACGTCACCAATGCCTACATCACAAAGACGGCTGCGCTGATTACTAGCCCACCCACAACCCATGCCCGCGTTGTCTATTCCGCGATGCACGGTGTGGGCGGACGCATCATGAATAGGGTGTGCGCCAAGGCTGCTTTCCCCGTGCCCGCACCGGTTGATCTGCAATTCGACCCTGACCCTGATTTTCCAACGGTTGCGTTTCCCAATCCCGAAGAACCTGGTGCGATTGACCTCTCGCTGATCGCTGCGCGCGAGAACGACGCCGACATCGTGATTGCCAACGATCCTGATGCGGATCGGTGCGCCGTGGCGATTCCCACTGGTGAAAATGACGATGAGGGCATGCCCGCTTGGCGAATGTTGCGCGGTGATGAAGTGGGCTCACTCCTTGCGTGGTGGATCATCCAGCGCGGGCATCAAGAAGAGACGCAACAAGAAGAGAATGGACAGCACCAAGAACACCCCCCAGTCATGGCGCAATCCCTTGTTTCGGGCCAGATGCTGCAATCAATCGCCGCAGCCGCCGGGATCGAGTACCGCCAAACCCTCACCGGCTTTAAGTGGATCGGCCGGATCCCCGGGTTGGTTTACGGATACGAAGAAGCGTTGGGTTACTGCGTTGACCCACAGACGGTGAAGGACAAAGACGGCATCAGCGCCGCGCTGCTTGTGATCGAGATGGCCTCGCACCTCAAGTCTGAGGGCCGCACATTGCAGAGCGCACTCGACGATTTAGCAATTGAGCACGGAGTTTTTGCGACCGATCAGGTGAGCGCGCGGGTGCAAAATCTCGCCGATATCCCCCGGATCATGAACCAACTCCGCAGCAACCCGCCCAGCACCATCGGCGGAATCGCAGTCGATGAGTTCATCGATCTCGAGCTCGGTTCCCCTGAACTGCCACCCACCGACGGTCTGCTGTTCCGCCTTACTGGCGGTGCTCGGGTGATTGTGCGGCCGAGCGGCACTGAACCCAAGGTCAAGTGCTACCTGCAGGCGGTGGCTCCCGTCACGGGCACAGACCTCACTGGCGCCCGGGCATCAGCCCAGGTGGTCCTTTCAGCTCTCGCCTCAGATGTTCAGGGCTGGCTACAGTAGGGGCGTGGCTTCCCCCTCAATCACCTCAAGCGGCCTGCCCGATGGCAGCGCAGCCTCCCTCACTGGCTTCCTGCACGGTTTGCCCGGAGTAGATCAAGTAGGGGCAGAGGCCAGAGCCGCGATGCTTGGCACTCGATCCATCAAAAACGACGCAAAATCATGGGCCATAGATCTGGCCATCCAGATGATCGACCTGACCACCTTGGAAGGCATGGATACCCCGGGCAAGGTGCGGGCGATGTGCGCCAAGGCGCTGCGCCCCGATCCCACCGACTCCTCATGCCCCAGTGTGGCCGCGGTGTGCGTCTACGGTGACATGGTCCAGACCGCTCGCCAGGCAGTAGGTGATCGGATTCATGTGGCTGCGGTGGCCACGGCATTCCCCAGCGGTCGGGCCAGCCTCGAGGTAAAACTGCTCGACACGCGTGATGCGGTAAACGCTGGTGCGGATGAGATCGACATGGTGATCGACCGGGGCGCATTCCTCTCGGGCAACTACGTCAAAGTTTTTGATGAGATCGTGGCGATCAAGGAAGCCTGCGGATCAGCGCACCTGAAAGTGATCTTGGAAACCGGTGAACTCAAAACCCTCGACAACGTGCGCCGCGCGAGTTGGCTCGCAATGGTCGCTGGAGCCGATGTCATCAAAACGAGCACCGGCAAAGTAGTTCCTGCTGCAACGCTCCCAGTAACACTCGTGATGCTCGAGGCCGTTCGTGACTTTTACCGTGTCACCGGAACCAAGATTGGCGTGAAGGCCGCTGGAGGCATTCGCACGAGCAAAGACGCCATCAAGTACCTGGTGCTGGTCAATGAAACCCTCGGCGAAGACTGGCTCACCCCCGATCTCTTCCGATTCGGCGCGAGCACACTGCTCAACGATCTTCTCTTGCAACGTCAACGCATCTCCACCGGCCATTACTCCGGCCCCGACTACGTCACGATCGACTGAAGGCGAGGCCACCCATCATGAAGTTCGAATACGCAGCAGCGCCTGAATCGCGCGCGGTGGTGGATATTGCTCCGAGCTACGGGCTGTTCATTCATGGCGAGTTCGTCGAGCCACACAGCGGCGCATTCTTTACAACCGTCAACCCAGCCACAGAAGAGGTCCTCAGCGAGGTAGCCGATGCTGGGCAGGCCGATGTTGATGCTGCCGTCAAGGCAGCCAGACGCGCTTACGACAAAACCTGGTCACGAATGTCTGGCAAGGATCGCGGCAAGTACCTCTTCCGGATCGCTCGACTGATCCAAGAGCGCAGCCGCGAACTCGCAGTCCTTGAATCTATTGACAACGGAAAGCCGATCAGGGAATCCCGCGACGTCGATCTCCCCCTCGTTGCCGCCCACTTCTTCTACTACGCCGGTTGGGCCGACAAACTTGAATTTGCTGGGCTGGGTGTCAACCCGCAGCCGCTCGGGGTTGCAGCGCAAGTTATTCCGTGGAACTTCCCACTCCTCATGCTCGCGTGGAAGATCGCGCCAGCGTTGGCCTGCGGCAACACCGTCGTGCTCAAGCCAGCCGAGACAACTCCCCTGACCGCTCTTGCCTTCGCAGACATCTGTCAGCAGGCGGATCTGCCACCGGGCGTGGTGAACATCATCACCGGCGCAGGTGAAACCGGGCGCATGCTCGTGGAGCACCCTGACGTGAACAAGGTGGCCTTCACGGGCAGCACCGAGGTGGGCAAGGCAATCCAGCGCGCGGTTGCCGGTACCGGCAAGGCGCTCACCCTCGAACTCGGTGGCAAGGCCGCAAACATTGTCTTTGATGACGCACCCTTTGATGAGGCCATCGAGGGCGTGGTGAACGGCATCTTCTTCAACCAAGGGCACGTGTGCTGCGCGGGCAGCCGACTGCTCATTCAAGAGTCGGTGGCCGATCAGTTCATCGAAGCGTTGAAATCTCGTCTGGGCACCCTGCGCCTCGGGGATCCTCTCGATAAGAACACCGACATCGGGGCAATCAATTCCTATCAGCAACTCGCCAAGATCGAAGAACTCAGCAAATCAGGTGAGGACGAAGGCGCAGAGCGCTGGAGTGCACAGTGCGACATGCCGGATAAGGGTTGGTGGTTCCCTCCCACCCTTTTCACGGGAGTTACCCAAGCCCATCGGATCGCCCGCGAAGAAATCTTTGGACCGGTGTTATCGGTGCTTACCTTCCGCACACCAGATGAAGCAATTGAGAAGGCAAACAACACCCCCTTTGGCCTCTCCGCCGGAATCTGGACGGAGAAGGGCAGTCGCATCCTGCATATGGCGAACTCGCTGCGTGCTGGTGTGATCTGGGCCAACACCTTCAACCGGTTTGATCCGACCAGCCCCTTCGGTGGTTACAAGGAGTCCGGATTTGGTCGCGAGGGCGGCGTGCATGG
>CAIXFB010000339.1 GCA_903918595.1 uncultured Actinomycetes bacterium | reverse complement strand
GCCCAGAAGCGCGCGCCCTCGGCCTGCTCGATCCACATGCCGAGAACCTGTTTGCTGCCATCGATTCAGGCGCCGATCGCGATATGGCAGGCCTTCATCCTGACCGCGCCGCCGTCTCGGATCCGAAGCCGGATCGCGTCGACGCACATGATCGGGCAGGCCTCGTCCAGCGGCCTCGCCCGCCACTCCTTGACGACCTCGTTGATCGCGTCGGTGATGTTCGCGATCGTCTCATGGGACACCGACGCGCCGTACGTGACCTGAAGGTGCTCGGCGATATCGCGGGTCGTCATGCCCCTGCCGAACAGCGACCTGATCATGTCATCGAAGTCGGTCAGCCGGCGCACGCCCTTGGGCACCGTGACCGGCTCGAACGTCCCATTGCGGTCCCGCGGCACCTCCAGCCCAACCGGTCCCGCCGTCGTCTGAACCGTCTTGCCGGTCACCCCGTTGCGGGAGTTCCCCGACCCCCGGCCCTGCGGCGCGTGCCGCTCGTATCCCAGGTGGCCGGTGATCTCGGCGTGCAGTGCCGCCCAGGCCGCCTGCCTGATCATGTCGGGCAGCAGGCCGCCCTCGCCGGTGAGCTGCAGCCCCTGCTCCTGGGCCTGCTCGATGATCCTGGCGATCTGCTCGTCCACCGTCACCGGTGCCGAGGCGTCCCCGTCGATCGTCGTCGTCTCCATCATGCGAGTGTCTCCTTCCGGTGAGCCGAACAATGTCCGGCTCACCGATCAGGCCAGAACACTGACACACCGAATCTGACACCCTCGCAGACGAGAAACTAGCCGAGGTCGCTGCGCTGACGACTTGAATCCGTTCAGAAGGATCACAGGCGCTTAACTTTCCCCACCTGCTGAAATCACGACGATGGACCGTTACACCAAGATTCTTACGGTCCCGTCCTGATCGCATTCAAGAAATCCTCGGCAAAGGAGAGACTTGCCTCCACGGAGATGTGATGACCATCGAAATAGAGATATTTCCCATCAATTCGAGTCGAGCATGACACGGGATCACAGAAGGAACTCCTGAGATCAAGGACATGCGCTCCTGTCGCCTTTGCAACATTCGTGATTGTTGTCCGCACCGGCTTTTGGAGGGCTTCCACGGCTTCGAGTGGCTGTGTTGACCAGCATCGATCCGCGAGGATCGTAAGGACACTGCAAGATTCCGGATGAAAAAGGTGACTGGGCTCCTCGAAGTGAGGGATTGTTTGCACTAGCAAAACGCCATTTCCGAAACCTTGGAGTCGACGTACTGTCTTCTCCAGCGCATTTCCGAAGAAGATGATCTTGTCTGCTGGGTCGGTTGTTAACTCCGAATATGTAGGACCGGCTGCCCAGCCTGAGTAGCCGGGAAAACCACGGTTGTCCGTCCAATAGTGATCGCTGTTTGCGATAATCACCAACCCTGGTTTCTGATCCTTTAGCCAAGACATTGTGGCCGTGACGCTATCGTGGCATGCCTGATTCGAACCAATGTCGCTCGCAGGATATGCCGTTACTATTTCTATGAACCTACAACCGTGGGTCAAGTATAGCGGTCGGTCCAGTGCGACGGCTGCCTCCAAAACCGCCTCAATAAACTGGTCTGCATTTGAATCACCCAATAAGTAAATGGGAGTCCCTTGAGATTCACCGTTAAAGGTGCATTCCGATGGCATTTCAGCGACAAAGAAACCTTTGCATCCGACATTCGCAGATAAGTGCAATTGATGAGCGGATTGAACCTTCGCAATTCTTGATGACCAATATCCACTTTGTGAACCGACATAGATCGCCGAGGCAAGGATCAAAGGAGTTCCTATCACTGCAACGATCAATACGGGTATCTGTCTGTTTCGCTTCAAGGCCAAGTTTCTCAATGGCTGCTCCAGCCATTTGTAAGACAAAACAGCAGGGACGAACGACAGCATTGCCGCCAAGAACGAAGCCTTGACGTTGCCCGGCCAGAGAAGTAGCGCGAAGACGATCAATGGCCAGTGCCACAGGTATATCGAGTATGACCAGTCTCCAACTCTGACCATCGGTCTTGTTGATAGGAAAGAAGTGATGGGACCGGGTGGACCACTGCCACCAACGAAAAGGATGAGCAACGCTCCACTTACCGGGACTACTGTCCACAGACTTGGGAACGGAGTGCTGCCATTGAGAACAAGGAGCGATGTGCAGAGGAGTGCTGTTCCCAGCACCCCTAAACCAATGCTCACATATCTATTCGGTGCAGGCAGCCTGTCCATGGACATACTCAAGAGCACCCCGACAGCGAACTCCCAAGCTCGCGTGAATGGACTATAAAATCCGAGCAAAACTGATTGACCGAAACTGAGGTTTCCACTGGATCCGAGTATCGCCAGACCAAACGAAAGCACAGCCAACAAACCGATGATGACGGCTGGTGCTGTGACTAGAATTCGACGACCGCGGGCGGCGATAATCCATCCGACAGCCAACAATGCAGGAACAACCAAGTAGAACTGTTCCTCAACTGAGAGAGACCAAGTGTTAAGAAATGGATTAGTCTCGGCAGGAGGATCGAAGTAGCCGCCAGAATTTCGTGCTATCACAAAGTTTGCAGTAAGGAAAATCGCACCGATCGCCGTTTGGGAAGCAATTTGTTGGCCTCCCTGCGGGGAGAGCAGAAGCAGGTTGGCAATCAAGATCATTGACAGCATTAGTGAGAGCGCCGGTACGAGACGCTTGAACCTCCTGAGGTAGAAGTTCCCGAAACTGATGCGGCCTTTTGCTGACCATTCACGGTGAAGCATTGAGGTGACTACGAAACCAGAGATTACAAAGAAGACGTCAACGCCAGCAAAACCCCCCGGAACCGGTAACCCCGCGTGAAAAGACACAACCATCAGTACCGCGACGGCACGAAGGCCCTGAATGTCTGATCGGCGTACGGAGTCACTCACTAATCGATAGTACAGACACGGGGCCGGAAACGAGCGTGAGTTGAAAAGTGAAATGCCGTGCAAATACTGGGCGGTAGGTCGCATCGAAATGGTGTTCGGCACTTCTTGGTGAGCGTTGGGCCCCGCTTACGGTGGTCAAGGCCGCGCTGTATCGCCGGGGTTCGTAGGGGCTTCTCGCTGGAGGAGCCGTTCGGCTGCTGCCGCTGAGGTCTGCTCCATATTGGCGATGAACTTTTCTATGCCTCGCCGATTGGCGATTCAGCCCCGGTAGAGCTCAGCCTGTGCTTCGGTGAGGCGCAGGAAGTCGAGCTGGCAATAACTTTCACGAGGGTGTTCAAGGAGGTGGGCGCGGCGGCAAGGACGTCTCCCCACAGCCACGCGGATCCCTGGACTCTCGCCCCGATTCGGGCCACGAACGAGTTGATGGGGTCCGGGCAACCAGGCGCGCCCCGCACGTGGGGTGACTCCTGCCGCACGAAGGTTCCTCTGCAGCAACGAGAAGATCGACTCCATCGCGGTGTTGTCACCGGACGAAGCTACCCGCCTTCGAGCCCTTCAGGCTGTTGTTCTTCAGCAGTCGCTGGGCGGATTCAAATACTCAGCGCAACCGCACGCAACCCCTGAACATCCAAACGACGCGAATCCAACGCAGCACCCGGAGCCGTCATGGGTGGTGACATGGGTTCTTGCTCACGACTCGCGGACCGAAAACTGAAGTTGCGTCCGGCAGAGTGGTGTACGGATCCCGGTGAGCGTGTCGCTCTGCGATGAGTGACGGTCATCGGGTGATCCTTCGAGTGATCTCTGACAACCGACTCGAAGAAGGACACCACGATGACCGTCACGACAAGTATCGACCCTGCACGCCTGATCGAGGAGCAGCTGGCTCAGGCAAGCCCTGATCTGCTGCGCGATCTGCTCAGGGTGTTCATCAACACCCTCATGTCGGCGGAGGCCGACGCGGTCTGCGGCGCTGCCTACGGAACGCAGAGCCCTGAGCGAACCAACCGGCGCAACGGGTATCGGGCGCGGGAGTTCGACACCCGGGCCGGGACGCTGGACCTGGCCGTGCCGAAGCTGCGCACGAGCACGTATTTCCCGGAGTGGCTACTGGAGCGTCGCAAGCGGGCCGAGCGGGCCCTGACCTCGGTGATCGCAACCTGCTACCTGCTCGGGGTGTCCACGCGGCGGATGGACAAGCTGGTGCAGTCCCTGGGCATCACGGGCCTGTCCAAGTCGCAGGTCTCGCAGATGGCCAAGGACCTCGACGAGCACGTCGAGCAGTTCCGCACCCGCCGGCTGGAGGGTGCTGGCCCGTTCACGTTCCTTGCCACGGACGCGCTGGTGCTGAAGGTCCGTGAGGGCGGCCGCGTGGTCGGCGTGCACGCCCTGGTCGCGACCGGCGTCAACGCCGATGGGCATCGGGAGATCCTCGGGCTGCAGGTCACCACCAGCGAGGACGGCGCCGGCTGGCTGGGGTTCTTCCGCGACCTCGTCGCCCGCGGCCTGACGGGGGTCAAGCTCGTCACCTCGGACGCGCACGCCGGCCTGGTCGCTGCGATCGGCACCACCCTCGACGGCGCATCGTGGCAACGCTGCAGAACGCACTACGCCGCGAACCTGATGTCGGTCACGCCGAAGTCGTCGTGGCCGTGGGTCAGGGCGCTGCTGCACTCGATCTATGACCAGCCTGACGGGCCGTCGGTGCACGCCCAGTTCGACCGCGTCATCACCGCCCTGGCCGACAAGCTGCCCGCGGTCGCCGACCACCTCGAGGGCGCCCGCGCGGACATCCTCGCGTTCACTGCGTTCCCCAAGGAGATCTGGCGGCAGATCTGGTCCAACAACCCCAACGAGCGACTCAACCGCGAAATCCGGCGCAGGACCGACGTCGTCGGGATCTTCCCAGACCGGGCCTCGATCATCCGTCTCGTCGGAGCAGTCCTGGCCGAGCAGCACGGGCGTTTGGGCCGAAGGCCGCCGCTACCTCAGCCTCGACGTCCTCGCCAAGTCACAAGCCGTAACCAGCATCGAAACGGAGGCCACCGAGGACATCACCCTCCAGGCGCTAGGCGCCTGACCAACGACAACGAAGGATCAGACGTCGTACACCACCTCACAGGACTTGACCCGAACTGATGCCGGCTCCATGCATCGACATTACGTAACCCGACTCATCGCTTCAGTGAACTCAGGAATCAGTTGCTCACTCTTGGCAACCGAAACATGAACAGCATCCGCGTACAAGTTCACACCTTCAATCATGGTCGAGCACATCTGGTCAGGGCAAAACTGCGACCGCAGGTCCAAGATCGTGGCGTCTGTAGCCGCGCCCGCCCGCACAACGGCCTGTCGCCAGTTGCCCTGCATTCGATCTGCAAAAGCTTGAGGCATCTGTACTTCACAGCCCTCGCCCAGGATCCTCCACAGGGAGCACTCGTCATAGTGCAGGTCGTACGGTT
>CAIXFB010000338.1 GCA_903918595.1 uncultured Actinomycetes bacterium | reverse complement strand
CCCGGGGGAGGCAATTGCCACCAACATTCCGTATTCCGAACTAGTGCCAGGCTTCGCGGGGGCAGCAACTACGGATGCTCCGCGACGAAAAGCCCACCTGAGCACCAGAATCAAGGCACCTAGCGCGGCGAATGCCACGATGGGTCCGAAGATGTACGAGAACGAATTGAGTGCCGGCACGAGAACATGGTGCTCCCTTGACCCCGATTGCGCCAATGCAGGGTGTGGTTGGGATGACAGGGGAGTGCAGGGGTGGCTGTTCCTCGACAGTCGGTAGCGTGCTGCCTGTGCGAATTTTGGTGGCCAGGTGCACCGTCGACTACTTGGGCCGTCTCACCTCCCACCTACCCGTGGCAACTCGAGTCAGGAGCAGACCTTCGGACCGGTTCTCAGCGTCGTGCGCGTTCCAAGCTACGAGGCTGGCGTGGAGTTGATCAACGATCACCCCTACGGCAACGGCACCGCCAGCTTCACCAATGACGGCGGAGCAGCACGTCGGTTCCAGAACGAGATCGAGGTCGGCATGGTCGGCATCAACGTGCCAGTCCCGGTGCCGATGGCGTACTAATCCTTCGGTGGCTGGTAGGCATCGCTGTTCGGCGATACCCATGCTCACGGCACCGAGGGTGTGCACTTCTTCACCCGGGGCAGGGTCGTGACCAGCCGTTGGCTCGACCAGAGCCATGGCGGTATCAATCTGGGATTGCCCACCCACGGTGAAGAGCGAATTCGAGAAGGACGCCCCCCAAGGGGGGTGTCCTTCGTTCGTTTCCGAACGAGTGCCAGAGTGGGCCGGTGAACGGGATGCCGAGGGTCGAGGTCGCCAAGCGCGCCGTCTCGGTCGTGTTCATCCTTCAAGGTCTGGGCTTCGCCAGCTGGGCCTCGCGAATCCCGCAAGTTCAGCAGCAGCTGGATCTCAGCCCCGCTCAGCTCGGCTTAGTGCTGCTCGCAATCGCCGCCGGCTGCGTAACTGCATTGCCCACCGCGGGCCTGCTGGTGCACCGGTTTGGTGCCGCCAGGACGATGTCCTTCACCGTCACGCTCTTCGCTTTCGGAATTGCACTTGCCGGCATCGGCACGAATTTTGGGGTGCTGGTCGTGGTCATCGGGCTTGTACTCATGGGAATCGGCACGGGCTCCGGCGATGTCGCGATGAATGTTGAGGGAGCAGTGGTCGAGCAGGCCCTGGGGCGCTCTGTGATGCCACGTTTCTATGCGGGATTCAGTATCGGAACAGTCTTGGGTGCGCTACTGGGAATTGTCGCGAACATCTTCGCAATCTCGGTGGCCGTTCACCTGACAATCATCGCGACGATCATCCTCGTACTCTCACTCGTGGCAATTCGCTACTACCTGCCCGCCGGTTCGCAGGAGCATGACGCGAGAGAGCGCGGGCACCCCTTGGCCGCATGGAAGGAACCGCGCACTCTGCTGATTGGTGTTTTTCTTTTCGCACTGGCATTCTCCGAGGGCACCGTGAATGAATGGGCCGGCGTCGTTTCCGTGGATGCCTTCTCCGCCACGGCTGCTTTGGCATCAGTAGTTTTCTTCTTCGCCGTCATTGGATTCACTAGCGTGAGATGGTTCGGTGCCGACATCATCAACCGCTTCGGCCGAGTGCGCACCATGCGAGTTCTGATACTTATTGCCATTGCTGGAGTCTTGCTCGTGGTGCTCGCGCCTTCGCTGTGGGTCATGATGGTCGGTTGTCTGCTCTGGGCGTTCGGCACCGGCCTCGGTTTCCCGGCTGCCATGAGCGCGGCAGCCGATGACCCTGCGAAGGCGGCCGGACGCGTGAGCGTTGTCGCTTCGATTGGCTATGTGGCATTCCTGATAGCCCCCGCGATAGTGGGGCTCATCGCAGAGCACACTGGCGTTCTTCGCTCACTCAGTGTGACCCTGGTGCTACTCGTGATCGGGTTCCTGGTCGCAGGCGCTACGAGGCCATTGCCGGGAAGTTCAGACAGTATTCGCTGACGTGTGGCTCGGTCAGCCGTCGGTGTGAAGTAGCCAGGAGCGCGCGCCGCCCACCATCGCTGCGGTGTTCGGCACGATCACGACATCGTCGCCGCGCTGCAGGCAGACATCGATGCGAACGGCTTAACGTTGGTGCAACCTGCTGGCCGCAGGTCGGCTTATCCGTGCGTGAGCGAGATCAGGCAGTAGCGCGTAGCGATGGCGCGTCTCATCGCTTCGCTTAGGCAGTCTAACGACTGACTGTAGGTCAGCCGCGAAGGTTATGCGCGGTGTCCACTCATCCTTTGGGTGCCGCAGGATCGCGAACTCGCCGCTCTCGAGGTTCTGCATTGGTGTGTAGTTCATGCGGGAACCTTCTCACGTGAGTCGACTAGCGTTAGGGCCTATGCGACTCGTCTTGGCCCGCTGCACCGTGGATTATCGGGGGAGGCTCTCCGCTCACTTGCCCGAGGCCACAAGGCTGATCCTCGTGAAGGCTGACGGAACCCTGCTCATCCATAGCGACCAGGGTGGAAAGCCACTGAACTGGATGAGTCCACCATGTTCAGTCAAGGAGATCGCAGCGGAAGCGGATGAGCCGATGATGTGGGTGGTCGTCAACAAGGCCGGCGAGGAATTACGCATCACGCTGCTGGAAATCCTGCACGATTCGGCGTTTGAGTTGGGTGTGGATCCAGGGTTGGTGAAGGACGGCGTTGAGGCGCACCTGCAGCACCTGTTGGCGACCCATGTGGGCGTGCTGGGAGATGGGTGGTCACTCGTGCGAAGGGAATTCCCCACAGCCATTGGGCCGGTGGATCTGCTCTGCCGCGATGCTCAAGGTGCTTCGGTAGCCGTAGAAATCAAGCGTCGCGGTGACATAGATGGGGTCGAACAGTTGACTCGATATCTGGAATTGCTCAACCGAGATCCACTTCTCTCGCCTGTTCGAGGGGTCTTTGCTGCCCAGGAGATTAAGCCACAGGCTCGGGTGCTTGCCACGGACCGCGGTATTGATTGCCTTGTACTGGACTATGAGGAACTCAAGGGAACAACCGATCCCAGTCTTCGCCTCTTCTAGTTTTCTGGAACACTGCTGCCATGACCACACAGGGTGCACAGGGATCAATCGGGATAGTGGGCGTTGTGGGTCTGGGGACCATGGGGGCAGGGATCGCTGAGGCCATTGCCAAGAGTGGGTTTCAGGTCATCGCAATCGAATCAAATGGTGTGGCACTAGCCGCGGCTGAGACCCGAATCAGCGAGTCGATTGATCGGGCATTCGCGCGGGAGAAAATCTCCGAAGCGCAGCGCGCGGGAATTCTAGAAGCGCTCCAATTCAGCGTTGATCTGAGCGAGCTCGCACGGGCCGACTTGGTCATCGAAGCTGTTCCTGAGCGGATCGAACTCAAGCGTGAACTGTTTGCCCAACTCGATGAGATCACGCGCCCTGGTGCAATCTTGGCCACGAATACATCGTCGCTCTCAGTCACCGATATTTCAGTGGCTACCAGTCGTCCTTCCCGGGTGGTCGGACTACATTTCTTCAATCCAGCGCCGGTACAGGCTTTCGTTGAAATTGTGCGAACGGTTGTATCCGACGCCGAGGTCATTTCGAGTGTCATGGAATTTGCGAAATCGCTGGGCAAGGAACCAGTTGTCGTGGGGGACCGAGCAGGCTTCATCGCGAATGCATTGCTTTTCGGTTATCTCAACCACGCTGCCAGCATGTACGAGCAGCAATATGCCTCGCGCGAGGATATCGACGCGGCGATGAAACTTGGGTGCGGACTCCCAATGGGACCATTGGCCCTTCTTGACTTGATCGGTTTGGACACCGCCTACGAAATCCTCGACACCATGTACAAGGAAGGACGGGATCGGCTGCACGCGCCGACTCCGATTCTGAAGCACTTGGTTTCTGCCGGATTGCGTGGTCGCAAATCCGGACGTGGTTTCTACACATATGCAGCTCCTGGATCATCATCGATTGTTTCTGATTTGGGATCGCAGGGTGCTTCACCTGAGCACAGTGGTTCGGTGCGCACAATTGATTCGGTGGGTGTAGTTGGGTCAGGGACGATGGCCAGTGGAATCGTTGAGGTGTTCGCTCGTGCTGGTCTACCCGTAGCGGTCCATGCCCGCACCACTGAAAAAGTAGAAGCGCTCACTCAGCGGGTGGCTTCTTCCCTCGATCGAGCCGTAGCAAAGGGACGGCTCGATGAGATTGAGCGTGGGCAGATTCTGGCTCGAATTTGTGGTTCTACTGAGATCTTGGACCTCGGCTCGTGTGATCTTGTGGTTGAGGCAGTCATTGAAGACGTCGACGCGAAGACGACCTTGTTCAGAGAACTCGACCAAGCACTCAAGCCCGGGGCCATCTTGGCCACAACCACCTCAAGCCTTCCAGTGATTGAACTTGCAGCGGCCACATCTCGGCCGGGTGATGTTGTTGGCCTGCACTTCTTTAACCCTGCTGCGGTCATGAACCTTGTTGAGGTTGTGCACACGGTGGCAACAGACCCTGAGGTCACAAGAACCGCCCTTGCCGTTGTTGAGCGCATTGGGAAACAAGCGGTGCAGTGCGGTGATCGCGCTGGCTTCATCGTGAATGCGTTGCTCTTTCCCTACCTCAACGACGCTGCACGCATGGCTGAGGCGAACTATGCAACCCCCGACGACATTGATCTCGCGATGAAGCGTGGGTGCGGCTATCCGATGGGACCTTTTGAGCTGATGGATGTGGTCGGTCTTGACGTGACGTTGGCGATTCAGCAAACCCTGTATCGCGAATTTCGGGAACCAGGATTTGCGCCAGCTCCAGGCCTTGAGCACCTCGTGACGGCGGGATTCCTCGGCCGCAAAAGTGGTCGCGGTTTCCGAACGCACGGGTGACGTGAATGGGTAGGAAAAATCGGCGCCAACCGACCCCTGAGCGGGGCGCGCCAGTGAGCAATACGGCGGTCGAGGAGCACGCGGATGGGGATTGGTTGGTGCGCCGGATCACTGGTTCCGCGTCAGTGAAAACCTATCGCTGCCCCGGGTGCGACCATGAAATCCGACCGGCCACCCCGCACGTAGTCGCCTGGCTTGCCGATGACCCTCGCGGGGCTGAGGAACGTAGGCATTGGCATACCCCGTGTTGGTCAGCCCGCGGCCGTCGAGGACCAAAGCGGTGAAAATCAGTGCAAACAGTGTGCTCCCAGCACGTCGCGAGCGGATCGAGTTTGTGACCTCAGATGGGCTCACCCTCGTTGGCGAGTTGGCGCTGCCGCTTGATACCGCTCCGGTGGCGACCATCATTTGCGTGCACCCGCTACCTACGCATGGCGGGATGATGGACAGTCATGTGCTGCGAAAAATGTCGTGGCGGTTGCCGGCCCTTGCCAACGTTGGTGTGCTGAGGTTCAATACGCGAGGAACAACAAGTGCTGCGGGCACAAGTGATGGCGCCTTTGACGAGAGTCGTGGCGAGGGCCTCGATCTCCAGGCTGCGGTGGCGTGGGCAGTTGCCCGCGGCCTCACCAATCTGTGGTTGGTGGGATGGTCATTTGGCACCGATGTGGTGCTCCGGCACGGAGATATCGACCCAGTGCGGGGTGCGATCTTGCTATCACCGCCCCTGCGATTCACCTCGGTTGAGGAATTGAAGAAATGGAATAACAGTCCCCGGAAGATAACGGCCCTTGTTCCAGAACATGATGATTTTTTGCCTCCTGCGCCTGCCCGTGCAGCGTTCGCTGTAGTGCCAGGGATTGATGTGGTCGTCGTTGATGAGGCCGGTCACCTGTGGGTGGGGGAGAAATTTGTGACCCGAGTCCTTGACGAGATTGTGCAGCGCGTTAATCCTCCGGCCTACCCATTGGCTTCGGAGTGGGATGGCCCTATGGAGAAATGGAGCGACCTGTGATGGATCTGCATATCCGCGATGAGGGTGATGGCCCTGCCATTGTGTTGTTGCACGCCTTCCCGTGTGATGGATCGATGTGGGACGCCCAGGCGGCGGCGCTGCGAGCTGCCGGTTTGCGCACTCTCGTGCCTGACCTGCCGGGCTTTGGCAAGTCCGCGTTGCTCACCACTGCCCCAAACCTAGAAGAAGTTGTCCGCATCGTGGCCGATGAGATCGCGGCGCGCGGAATTGATCGGTATCTCCTAGGCGGACTCTCCCTTGGTGGCTACCTCAGCATGGCGTGGCTGCGAGTTCGACCGCAATCCGTGCTTGGGCTGAT
>CAIXFB010000337.1 GCA_903918595.1 uncultured Actinomycetes bacterium | reverse complement strand
CCGTGCTTCCTCGGCAACCAATCCGGTACGCAACAAAGGATCCCGCCAACATCGACGTCATGAGCATCTGCGCTCCGCGTGCTTTCGCAGTCAAGTTGCGCATAGATGAATATGAAGCTGCACGTTGCACTACCTTGCGATACGCGAGCGTGCGTCCTGTTACCCATGGGGTACGAAACCCAATGGCTGAGTGGTTTGATTCGCTTGGCCTGTTCGGCAAGCGGAGCCACGAGAAGTTCATTCCGGAGCAAGTCTTCTCCCTACCAAAGGCGCAGATTGCGCTATTCCTGAAGCACTTGTGGGCCACAGACGGCTCGATCACGATCACCAAGAACCAGCGTGGCGGTCACATCTATTACGCCAGCACGAGCCGCCGCCTTGCTGATGATGTGTCTCGCCTGCTCCTCCGATTCGGAATCAACGCGCGCATTGGTGTCGCACGCAAGAACGGCTATCGCGATAGCTACCACGTCACAGTCTCGGGAGGTGCAGATCAGAAAGTGTTCCTGCGCCGCATCAATGCGCACGGTGCCCGTGGAGTGATCGGTACCAAACTTCTCACGATCCTTGAAACGATCCCGGAGAACACCAATCGCGACACACTGCCCCGCGAGGTGTGGGCACAGGTGCGCGAGATCATGGCGGAGAAGGGGACGACCCACCGCGATTTCCAGAGCCAGATCGGCACGCAGTACTGCGGCAGCACTCTCTTCAAGTCTGCACCGGGGTGCGAGCGCCTCCAGCGCGTCGCGGCTGTCCTCGAGAGCGACGATCTCGAAATGCTCGCAACGAACGACGTCTACTGGGATGAGATCGTCGGCATTGAATCACTCGGCGAAATGGATGTCTTCGACGCCGAGGTTGCCGGTACACACAACTTCATCGCCGATGGAGTTGTAGTTCATAACTCCCTCGAGCAAGATGCGGACGTCGTCGTGCTTCTGCACCGCGAAGATGCCTACGATCGCGAGTCACCGCGCGCAGGTGAAGCTGACTTCATCGTGGCCAAGCACCGCAACGGCCCGACCCACACAATCACCGTTGCATTCCAAGGGCATTACAGCCGTTTCGTTGATATGGCGCAGACCTGATTCCACCCATTTGTGACGGCAGTCGCGTTTCTAGCCTGCGAATTCGTCGTTCGGCTTCCAATATAAGAAAGAGCAGCATTACGCTTGCATCATGCGCCGTGTCCTCGCCGTAATCTCGTCCGCAGCTCTCATGTTCGGTCTGGGGGTTGGCGTGACCCCACCTGCATTTGCCGCCCAAACAAGTCCTTCGACAGTCACAGTCACGTACGCGGGAGATACGACGGTCAGCACAGCAGAGATAGTTGGGGCTGTCGGTGACACCTTTACGGTCGCAAACGATTTCAGCTCGACAGTGCTTGAAGTTCGCTCTGTCAGTGGAAGCGTTTCCCAAGGTGGATCCGACTGTTCGGGTGCATTCGCCTGCACTCTGGCGGCAGGTGCATCGGGGGTTTACACGGTGGAATCTCTAGGAAGCTTCCAGATCGTGCCTGCCTTCGGTTCGGGACTTTCGACGCGTTCGGTTGCGATTACTGACGGAACATCTGGTGGATCGACCATGAATGATCCCGCACTCGTGTATCCGACTGCGTCGATCAATGCGAACGGTGGCACCTGCGCAGGGCCCACGCAGTACATCAAGTACCAGGGGCAGAATGCCTCGAGTGGCACTTTCACTGCACCAACTTCAACCACATGTACGCGCACGAACTACTCACTCGCTGGTTGGGCACGATCCGCGACAGCAACGACCAGTGCGTTTGCGCCGGGATCAACTGTCCCGATAGGTGACGAGGGCTTCACGTTGTTCGCGGTGTGGCGTCCCAACGGCATCGAGATTGTCTATGACGCCAATGTTGGTCTCGGGACGCAGTGCTTATCCGATGGAACGAATGTGACGACGGCTGTCGAGCGGCAGACCACACCGACTGTTGTCCCGGCGTCAAGTGCCGCAGCCGCACAGGCGCCATGCACCCCGCCAGGTCACACTCTCACCGGCTGGTCACTGACGGGTGCAGGTCCCCTGACACTCGTCAAGGGTGCGGCACTTTCAGCTAGTTTTACGGGAACCTCGCAAACCCTGTACGCGAAATGGGAACCTGACCGGTTTGACCTCTCAGTGCAGGCAGATTCGTTGATTAACAACGGGAGCCCGTTGCGCATTTGTGCCGGAGTCTCGCAATTGGTGACCTTTACTGCGACGAAAAATGGAGTTGCAGCGGCGGGCCAAATAATTGACGTGCAAACGTTGCCTACCGGTAGGCCACCGACCACACAAAGGTTAACGACCGATGATTTGGGGCGGGTGCAGGTGAGCATCAAACTGGATCCAAACTTTATTCCTCTGGCTGTCAATGGTTCTTTTGTTAACCAAGTCGCCACCCTTGTTTTCTTTGAAAGGGATCCCCTTCAATGTGTGACAAAATCAATCACGATCACAGGTAATCGCACGACAGTGAGCGGCAAGCCCGGCATCATCGTCAACGGCACCACCACGGGCTTCAAGAAGGGCGACACGGTCGTGCCGTATATCCGGTTCCCGGGCGAAACCTCCTTCACGCAAGGGTCCGCTCGTCCTGAGATCGATGCCGACGGCTCCTTCTCCTGGCAACGCAAGACCGGCAAGAAGGCCTCCGTTTACTTCGCCACCGAAGACGGCAACTTGACGTCGAACAGAGTCACCATCCAAGCGAACTAGAGTCACCGGAACTCAAAAAAAGCGGGGGGCTTGGTTACCTGCCTAGGAGTCAATGCAATCGGAGTTCATCTCGCAGCGCATCCCGATCGCTGCGGTTCGCTCGAGTAGATGGTGCCGCGCTGTCGACACGGCGAGGCTGCTCGATCTGGGAACTGTGCGCTTGACGCCAGTACTCGACCCGGTATTCAACGCATCTGAGCAACTGGAAGATCGCAAGAAGCGCGCAACCGAGAAGATCATTCGCGATCACCGGGGAAAGTCAGGTGTCCTTGCGCTTGTGGGCCACCAAGCGAACATCATCGATCTCACCGACATCGCGCCTGCGTCGGGTGCTGCAGTGGTGGTGCGGGTGGATGCACAAGGGCACACCAAAGTGATAGGGGAATTGGAAGCACCGATTCCTGATCGGTATACGTTGAACATCACGATGCATGCCGCAGACCCGTTGATGAATTCTTAATGGAGGTTCAGATGATCCGAGTAGCACTGGCCTCAGCCATAACTGCGGTGGCACTTGCCCCCGGTGCAGTCCAACTGGCCGAAATTACTCCGACGAAACCTAGTTGACACAGAGAAACAAGACGATAGGGTCAAGCCCTAGGTGTACACACTTTATCGAGATTTGGCTCACGCCAAGAAGTGAAAGGAAGTCACATGGCACCTCGCAGGGGCCTGGCTACATAATTCACTCTCGTTCTCGATTGACAAATGGAGGATTTCAATGATTCGACACGTATTTATGTGGCAACTTGCGGACCGACGCGACAGCCAGCGCGTACTCGATTTACTCACGACATTGTCGGAGAGACTTCCCTCACTCCGTAGTTGGGAACTCGGAGGCAACGACGGTGAGCCAAACGAAAATGGCGATCCGTGGGACGGGTGTTTGATCTCTGACTTCGATGATTGGGACGGTCTGCGGGAATACTCTGAGGATCCCTTCCACACCGAGGTCGTTGAAGAACTCTTGCCACTAGTCAAGTCGCGAGCGGTTGTTGACTTCGTTAGGGCGGTCTAGTCATGGTGAAGGACAACATTCAAGTTTCATCCAGTCCCTACGGACCGGATGATGAACTTGGAGCACTGAACCTGATGACTCCGGATTCGCAGGCAGCAATCCTCTCGCGCGCCGATGCTTCTCATGTCTACGACCTGAGTATCGATTACTTCGTTGGCATGCCAAGTTTCCAAGCAGCTGGCGATCCTTCTTATCAAATTTACATGAGTCACACCCCAGACGGGACAGTCGTCGACAATCTGAACGGGATCGGTTCACAAATTAACCAGCGAGTCTGTTACTCAGGCGACGTGGTGTTCATGTACACCCACACCGGTACTCATATTGACTCACTGAACCACTTTGGCGTCGATGGAAAGATTTACAATGGCTTCAACGCAAAAGAGCACTTGGGCAGCCGACACTGGACTAAAGGCGGTGCAGAGCAAATCCCCCCAATCGTTGCTCGAGCGGTTCTCCTGGACATCGCCAAACTCAAGGGCGTCGAATGCCTGCCGCCTTCGTATTCGATCACTATTGAGGATTGTGAGTCCGAACTTGAGCGAACTGGACTTACGCTCAACGTCGGAGACGTCGCTATGGTTCGCACCGGGCGCATGCGGTATTGGCCTGATGGAAGTAAAACCTTGGGCAACCCACCAGGATTGTCACTAGAGGCGGCACGGTGGGTAACGTCGCAAGGAATCATGATTATTGGTGCAGACCAAGAGTGCGTCGAGGTCGGGCCCTCAGCTTACGAAGATAACTGGCTTCCGGGCCACTGCCACTTCTTGGCCGAAGCCGGCGTTCCGATGATGGAACTCGTGAATTTGGAGGACCTTTCAAGAGATGACGTGAATGAATTCTGTCTGATTGCAGCCCCCATCAGACTTAGAGGAGCTACGGGTGCGCCCATCCGGCCTCTTGCGATGCGGCTTCGCTGATTTCTGGGACTTCTTCAACACGGGTGCAGAAACTGATCCCCCTTTTTCGATTAGGGAACCATGGTGTTAGAACAAAATCCGAGCAGTCGAATGCTAGATGTAAGGGTTTTGCAAGTAAGTTTTGATCCAGAGAAAAGCGCGGAGGTGCACGTTCAAGATGTTGCTGAACGAATAGCAAATCAAAATGATGCAGATGTCATAGTCCTGCCGGAAATGTGGATGCACGGCGCTTTTGCACCAGAAACTTGGCGTTGTCGGGCGATCGGAATGGATCATCACGTGATCCGTGCAATAGGCGAAGCTGCACGTTCCTCGGGGGCGTACGTCTTGGCGGGTTCATTTGCAGAAGGTCTGGCTTCAAACGCGTCCCATCCATCGGGAATCCGCGGACTTTGGAACACCTCGGTTCTGTTTGATCGGCACGGAGATATTCATGCAACCTATCGAAAGATTCATCGCTTCGGGTTCGATGCTGGAGAGACCCAATACATTGACGCAGGTGACAACATCGTTGTGTCGATGATCCTTGATCGCGCTGGCAAGGCGATATGCAGGGTTGGCTTAGCCACATGTTATGACCTTCGTTTTCCCGAGCTTTTCCGTTGTCTAGTAGATGCAGGATCTGAGGTCTTCCTGGTTCCCGCAGCTTGGCCCCTCGCTCGCTTGAGCCACTGGCAGACACTCGGAGTAGCTCGCGCTATTGAAAATCAGGCCTTTGTTGTGCAATGCAACGATGGTGGATCTCACAGTGGAGTGGAACTCGGAGGTCACAGCCAGATCGTCGATCCGCTGGGTAATGTTCTAGCATCGACCGGCCGCGGTGATTCGGAGATTTCCGTAACACTTGACTTGTCACACGTAGACTTAGCTCGAACTTCATTCCCCGTGCTTCATGACCGTCGTTTTGGACTTCCAGCACTGGCTCCTTCAAGCGCAAGCGCCTGAGAAAAATGTCAAACCCTGAGCTGGTTAATCAGGCTCCCAACACCATCACGGTCTGGTCGGATATTGGGTGCCCTTGGGCAACCCTCGCTCTAGGAGCACTTCGCAATGCAATTCAGATCGTGGGAAGCGACAAGCAGATCGATCACCGCGTCTTCCCCTTGGAGATATTCAATCAGCGTCCAACTCCAAAGCGAATCACAGATGCCGAGGTGGTCGCCATCGCAGGCTTGATACCGGACCTCGGTTGGAACATATGGAGCAAACCCGACTGGAATTTTGCTGTGACGATGATCCCAGCGATGGAGGCTGTGCAAGCTGCAAAGCATCCTGACGTTGGGGGACTCACAGCCAGTGATGAACTTGATGCGGCACTTCGAAAAGCTTTTTGGTGTGACAGTAGATGCATATCAATTGGTGCCGAGATTATGCGCGCCGCCGAGACATGCTCCAACGTCAATGTTGAAGCTCTTGAATGGGCGATCACAGTGGGTGAGGGTAGGTGGCGTATTCGTGATCAGTGGCCTGTCGCCCAAAGCCAGCTTGTCACTTGCAGCCCACACATCTTCTCTCCCAGTGGGGTTGCAGTTGCGAATCCAGGAGCAAGTTACACCTGGGTCGGAGGGGCAGAGACTGGCTACCCTCGGATGGAGAGTTACGACGAGTCCTGGACTCGGTCCTTCATCGATCTTGATTCCGGAAGCTCCGGCTTGGCTGCCAAATAGCAATAGTTGCTTGACACGGCACAGAATGAGATGCACGATGTGTACACACTTGGAGGTGAAAGAATTGCGTGTCAACGTGGGAACTGTTGAGGAGCTCACGCCTGGAACCCTCAAGCGGGTGGCGTTGGATGGATTCCCGCCGCTTGTCGTCGGGAATGCCGAGGGCCGCTTATTCGCGCTATTAGACGAATGCAGTCACGGGGAGTCGAGCCTTGCTGAAGGGCATCTCGAGGGATGCGTGATTGTCTGCGCATTGCATGCTGGCAGCTTTGACGTTTTGACCGGTAATGCGACAAAGAGACCCGCGAAGCGCCCTCAGCCTCGCTATGACATCGAGATCGAGAACGACATGGTGTTCGTCCTTCTTGACGTAGATTCCTCAGAAACTTCTTCGCCCCGATCCGAATTGGAAGAGAGTCCTGCAAAATTCGCGTGACGGTCACACGTGACGCATTCACAAAGGAGAACAGCCATGACAATCGTTGAAAGCCAACGGCCTTCTGAATTGGACGTGATGAAGGATGTGAAGAGATGGAGTCGTCGCAACCCTGAACTTGGTAACGGCCCCCTCTCTACTGACCGATTCATATCACCTGAATGGTTTGAGCGTGAGCGTACGGAACTGTTTGCTAAGACCTGGATCAACCTAGGCAGTGTGAGAGATCTTGAGGGACCGAATTCGTTCTTTACCCGGGATCTAGTAGTTCTAGACAAGCAAATCCTTGTGACGATGGATGCAGATGGGGAAGTTCGTAGTTTTCATAACGTTTGCTCACATCGGGGGATGAAATTGATGTGGGAAGACCGAGGTGCGTGCCCACGAGCTTTTGTTTGTCGATTCCATGGTTGGGCATATGAAAAGGACGGGCGCTGCGTATCCGTTCCCGATGAGATCGAATTCCATTTCAAAGATCGGTCGGAGATAGGTCTTGTGCCAATCACCACTGCTGTTTGGAACGGTTTTATTTTCGTCACCTTTAGCGAGGAAACACCCGATGATCTAGTGACTCATCTCGGTCCCTTGGGTGAGAAATTCGAATCATTTCCGTATGACATTCTTGAGTTGGACTATCGCTATGACATCGCTGAGCGTGCTAACTGGAAAGTAGCTATTGACGCTCAAAATGAGATCTATCACGTACCGATGCTGGCTCCTGTTCATCGATTTCTATCCCAAGGTGCATTTGCTTCAAACGATGACGGATACACGAGGCTCAATGATTTCTCTCGCCTCGGGCTGCACACGCGCTATACCTCGATTTCGGAATCATATGAAGAGACTCGGTTTTCAAACGCGGTCGCGAAAGGAAATCCTGCGTGGGGAGCCGAGCAACTCCTACCTCTAGTTGATCCCTTTGAGTTTCATGTTCTGTTCCCAAATATGGTCATGTCCTTTTTTGGCAACATGATGTTTACCTACAATTTTTGGCCGCAGGATGAAAGCAACGTCGTATGGGAAATTCGACTCCATTTCCCTGCAGCCAAAACGTTGGCGGACTTGGTCTCTAGGGAGTTCAGCGCAAAACGGTTCCGTGACCTTCTGTGTGAGGACAAGTCAGGACACGAAGCAATACAGCGTGGCTGCGAGTCAGGGGCTCGTCCGTACATATTCCTGGGTGACCAGGAGGTTCAAATTCGTGCGTTTCACCGAAGCGTAGATGACTACTTGGAGGGTATCCGGAATGTCTAGCGCATCAATAGTTCTGCCCGAAGGGTTCGAAAACCTGTCTCAATACGGCGCATGGGCCATCAGTCGGGATGAAGACCGAATCGCCAAGCGTTTGGAGACTCCTTTTGAGGAAGTGGTCGCATTCTATGACGCAGTCATAGATCAGGTATATGAAGCAATGCAGTACCTTTCAACGCGCCCCGTCAACAACCCTTCAATCGATGACATCAATCTAGTTAACATACTCAAGTCAATGGCCGAGATTGCAAACGCGGTTGAGATATATCACCAGGGACCCATCCCGGATGCTGGTGACCTGCGGGGGTACGTGAGTCGAATTGATCGCGATCTGGTGGGCAGTGACTTGAATGAATGAGCATGGCTTTGCCTTTGTGACTGGAGGTGGATCAGGGATTGGTAGAGCCACAGCGATCGCACTGGCAAGAAAGGGTCTTGACGTTGTCGTCGCTGATTCTTCACTAGAGAGTGCAGTGGAAACCGCGAAGGCGGTTCGTGCCTTCGGTTATGAGGCAACAGCACTTGAGATAGACGTCACGGATCTTGTATCCATTGAACAAGCCATTGCGGTTGGGACTCGAACTCACGGTAATTTGGTGGCTGCAGTAAATAGCGCGGGAATTCAGGGTGAAATCGCAGATGTCACTGACTGCTCTCCTGAGAACTGGTCGCGGATTATTGATGTAAATCTCACAGGGGCATTTTTCAGTATGCAGGCAGAGATCGGAGAAATGCTGCGACACGGAGAACCAGCAGCCGTCGTCAATATATCTTCGAACTTTGGCATCGTTGGGCAAAGAGGAATGCCTGCCTACTGCGCGAGCAAACATGGATTAATTGGCCTGTCGAAGTCCGCAGCGCTTGATTATGCTGAACGTGGCGTCCGCGTGAACGTGGTCTCCCCAGGACCCATTGCCACTCCTTTGCTTGAGAGTTTTACGGGGACGTCAGGTTCCAACCTCCTCGATAGCATCAAGTCTTCTGTCCCTATGAGGCGAATAGGATCCGCTGAGGAAGTTGCGGAAGCTGTCGTTTGGCTGCTTTCAGAGAACGCCTCTTACGTCACCGGAGCAGTCCTCTCTGTGGATGGCGGTTATGTTGTTCAGTAACAAAAGTGTGCTGGCGGTAGCGTGATATGGGTCAATCAAGTCGTGCCTCAATCGATGCGCGGGTAGCCAGACGAGAGGAAATCGCAGAGGGAGTAATTAGTCTGGAACTGGTGGCACTTGGTGGCGGGAGTTTGCCCGCGTGGGAATGTGGCGCGCATATCGATCTTCACCTCAAAGGGCGAGTGAGGCAGTACTCTCTTTGTGGTGATTCATTCAGTAGAGACTGCTATCAAATAGCTGTACTGCTGCAACCGCAAGGTCGAGGAGGCTCTTCGGCCGTCCATGCAATGCTGCACGAGGGTGATGAAATCAAGATTGGGTCTCCCCGTAATCACTTCAAGCTTGTTGATGCACCTGGCTACTGCTTCATCGCTGGTGGCATCGGAATTACACCTATTCGCTCAATGATTCAGTGCGTTGCGGGTCAAAACAAGGAGTGGGTGCTTTACTACGGCGGCCGCAACATCAACTC
Source organism: uncultured Actinomycetes bacterium (assembly GCA_903918595.1). Taxonomy (GTDB): domain Bacteria; phylum Actinomycetota; class Actinomycetes; order S36-B12; family S36-B12; genus CAIXFB01. Next base: position 9,432 of record CAIXFB010000337.1, on the reverse strand, counting down.
GATGGCCTTCTCGGAGGAACTCTCGAGCTATGTTGGGCAAGTACATGTTCTTCCTGAGGACGAGCATGGACTCCTCCCCCTTGAATCGATCCTTGACGAATTGCCGCAGGGTCACGTCATCTACTGCTGTGGGCCGGAGAACCTACTTGCTGCGGTTGAAAGTGCGACGAAGAAACGCCCCGGCGTCGAACTCCACGTGGAACGCTTTTCCTCGCCTGTTCCCAAGCACCTGCCAGACGATTTACCTTTCGATGTGATTTGTGTTGACTCTGGTAAGACTGTGCCCGTCGGATCGCAGGAAACCATTCTCAATGCGCTTCTTGCGGCCGGAGTAGACGCTAGTTTTGACTGCTGTGAAGGTACTTGTGGAACTTGCGAAATCGAAGTCATTGATGGCGACGTTGATCACAGAGACGCGATACTAACTGGAGATCAGCGTGCCGCTTCCAGGGTAATCTTCCCATGCGTATCGCGATCTCGAAGCACTCGCCTGATCCTTGATATTTGAATGATTTTGATTCAGCCGGGTCCAAGGCGATAGGGGCAGATCCATGCGCAGAAGAAGCAAGATTCTCTTTCACCCAAATCCAGGAGTTGTATGCCCACGAGTACTGCACACTGCGGCAAGCGGACGATTGGCCTCAGAAAGATCCTGCAGATTTAGCCTGAGTTCCCCAAGTGAGGGCACCCTCCATGGCCGATAATCGGTAGCGGACTGAATTGAAATCGTCCACAGGTTGAGTGAGGAATAAGAACTATGCTTGAAACTCAGAGTAAGAACGTCAAGTTAGATCGAGTGCCTAAAATCATGGCCCCCGTCTTCCCTGATCCGTCATCCTATGATCCTCGATTCACTAGTGAAATCGCATATGAGCATTTGAGGAAACTGATCACCATGGGCTTTCTACCCCCGGGGACGGAGGTCAAGCAGCAGGCACTTGCAAGGAAACTTGGAATCAGCCGAACTCCACTCCGCGAGGCCTTTCGCAGACTGCAGGCCGAAGGGCTCTTGACCGCTGAGGTGAATCAGCGTATGACTGTCAGCGCACTCGATGTGACGGAGATAGATGCGTTGTATGGGGCACGGATTGTTTTGGAGACCTTCGGGATGCAGCTTTCCACCGGGCGTCTTTCTACGCAAAACAAAGCCGTCGCTGAGAAGTCATTGGCTGCCATGTGGCGCGCAAGCATCAAGGGCAATCTCCAAGTGTGGACTGCTGCACATCTTGATTTCCACATGGCTTTAGTTGCTCCGGCAGGCAGCTATGCATGCAAATCGATTTTTAGTTTGGCAAGCGAGTGCGATCGATTCCTCTTTGTTTATCACGCAGTTAGACCCCTTGCACCGCAAACTCGCCATCGCGAACATGAAGCTTTGCTTCATGCGACCTTGGGCAACGACCCTAACCTCGCAGCAAGGCTCATTGCGCGACACCTGGCCATTACCGCCGTGGACCTCATTCATGATCTTGACCCTGACCGCGTGACCACGGGTGTTCAAGCTGGCTTGGACCAGGTTGGAGCTGGCATCGAGCCCCTCACCTTCATGTAGGGACGAGGAGCAGGGGTTGGTGGAATGGTGAAAAATGCGAACGGTGCCTCGAGTTGGGTAAGCCTTCCCGGGCCAAGTTGGATTCGTTCAAATTACCGCGCGTCCTGAGATGGGAGCCGACGGCTCGTTCTCTTGGGAACGCACGGCGGGCAAGAGGGTCGCCGTGTACTACGCCACCGAAAACAGCAGCGTGAAGTGAAACATGGTCATCATCACAGCGAACTAGCGGTACGGGAGGTCTCTGTGCGATCGGAACCCTTGATCCATCCACGATGCGGTGACATCTGTCACAGACACTGCACGCCTGCTGTTTTTGCTGCAGTGGTGAGAGCCCTATCGAGTGTTGCTATGCAACCAGTTGTTACTCGATAGTTCGCACTACTGCTTGCTATTCCTCGCGCAGACCAACGCGATTATGGATGCGTCGAAGCCAGGCGGGCGCCCACCAGTTGGCACCGCCAGCGATCCGCATAAATGCAGGAACGAGCAGACCGCGCACCACAGTGGCGTCGACCAGAATCGCAAACGTCACACCAAAGCCGAGTTGCTTGATATTTGTTACGCCGCTGGACAGGAACGAGGCAAAGACGATGGCGATCAGCAGGGCAGCGGCGGTGATGATTCGTCCGGTGCGCTGCAGGCCAAAAGCCACAGCATCTTCGGTGTTCTTGCCTGCGTCGTGCTCTTCCTTGATACGTGAAAGCAAAAAGAGTTCGTAGTCCATTGAGAGTGCAAAGGCGACAACAGCAACCAGTGCTATGGAGGAAATATCGATGGTGCCGGTGGAGATGTAGTCACCGGTGAGCCAGGAAAGATGGTCTCCTTGGAACACCCAGACGAGTGCACCGAGAGTCGCGGAAAGGCTCAGCAAGTTAAGGAGCAGGGCCTTGATCGGCAAGAGCACACTACCGGTGAATAGGAACAAAATGATCAGCGTGGTGATCGCGATCCAGAGCGCGATGATCCACACGTTGTTCAAAATCCCCGCGGTCGAGTCGGCAAATTCGGCGGCAACACCGGCCACGAGTGCTTCATTTGCTGGCGCGTCGACGGCACGGATGGCATCGACCAGTTCGGCGCCCTGCTGATCAATGGGCGGGACATCACCGGTGACGGAAAGGCGAACAGAATCTGCAACCGTCCATATACCTGGATCCGAATTCGGCGCAACGGTCACTCCGCCAACGATCACCGAATCGGGTGTGATGACTCGAACAACGCCGGGGATCTCGGAGAGCTCGGCCGCGTAAGCATCGACAGCGGCCGCGTTACCTGCATTGGTGAGCACGATTTCGTAGGGGGCACCTTCTTGACCTGGGAAGCGATCACGCAGAACCTCACCGGCTTGGGCCACCGGACTATCTGAGGGTAGTGCTCGATCATCAACCTGGCCAAAGACCGCATTGAGCGCAGGCGATGCGACCACCAGAAGCACAGCGATGGTGGCGATGAGCACGGGCCAGGGCCGCTTCATCACAAAGCGCGCAATATTCGCCCAGGCACCGGAATCCTTGGGAGCTAGATCCCCTCGGCGCACCTTCCACTTGTTTACTCTCGGCCCCAAGATCGCCAGCAACGCGGGGAGAGCGGTGAGTGAGCCAACAACTGCGAGCAGAGAGACGGAGATACCCGCGTAGGCAAAGGACTTCAGGAAGAACTGCGGGAAGAAGAGCAGGGATGCCAATGTGATGGCCACGGTGATGCCAGATACGAGGACCGTCTTGCCAGCAGTGCGAACCGTCGTAAACACGGCATCGTCCGTGGTTGCACCCTTCGCAAGTTCCTCGCGGAATCGATTGATCATCAGCAGCGAGTAGTCAATTCCGAGAGCTAGACCAAGACCGGTGATCAGATTGAGGGCGAAGACCGAACCCTCGGTGAATTTTGTGATGATGAACAGAACGAAGAACGAGCCGAGAATCGAACCCGCGGCCACGAGGAATGGGAGCCCTGCTGAGACAACGGAACCAAAAACGAAAAGCAAAAGAACAATGGTGATCGGAATCGCGATGGCTTCGGCGCGTGCGAGGTCTCCGGTGATGGTGTTGGTGAATTCGTTGCCAATGACTGCACCACCGAAGGGGTAGACAATCAACTCACCTTGATCGCCTGAAAACTCAGACGTGATCGTTTCGCCTAACGCGATGAGATCGGCATCTTCTTCCGTATACACCAGAACCTGACCGGTGCGATCGTCACTACTGCGCAATTGTTCGGGCTGACCCGAGGTCCAGTAGGAGACCACACTTTCGACGCCGTTGATGGCAGCGATTCCATCGATGTATTCCTCGGCAGCTGCGAATGACTCGGGCGAGTCGATGGCTGTTGCTGTTTCAACTCCGAGAACCACCGCTGGGCTTCTGGCCCCGAAATCATCGGTGAGGATGATCGCGGCCCGCGCCGAGTCGCTGCCGGGATCACCAAAGCCCTCGCTGTTGAGCGCGGAGAAAACGCCTGCCCCGATCACGCCAAATAGGGCTAAGGCCACCGCATATGCGATGAGTACTGGCCATTTAAATCGGGTGGTGAGACGGGCAATCCCTGCAAAAAAGCCGCGCGGTTCGTTCCCATTTACCTGCGAGGAAGGCACGCCTTCAAGTCTGTCATATCCATGCTCCGATGATCGCTCCCATGGCGATCAGAGCCACGATGTCACCACCCACCTCGATGAGCCATACCTTCAATCCTTGGCCCGCAAAAAGTCTGTGCCCCAGGGAAGTTGCTGCCGCGAAACCAACTCCGACAAACAGGCCGATGAGAGCACCGCCAGCAAGGCCAACGTCAACCCCGGCCAGCCGCGCCCAACCAATCACAACTGCGAGGCTGAACGCCTGCACGAGCGATCCGACCAGGGTCAGTCCGAATGTGAGAGCCATCCCGCCCTCGGCACCCGGATCACCGCTTTTGCCGAGAGCTCGCCACCACACGGGGAAGAATGTCTTGGGACCGAACCAGATAAAGCCAATGACGAAAGCTGCAACAACACTGACCAGAACGGCAGCCAGGTTAATGGTGGGGATCACACGGTCATGCTTCCACGGAAGTGAGTCAGAATGCGGAGCTCGCGTCGAAACTCACCGGAATAGTTTCGTACCCACGAATCACATGTGATGGGTAGCGCGTGGGTGGTGCAGCGAGCGTGAAGGCAGGTGCTTTCTCGATGAGCGTGCTGATCCCGACTCGCGCCTCAAGGCGAGCGAGGGGCATACCTAAGCAAAAATGAATTCCTTCACCAAAGGCGAGGTTTCGGGCGCCATCGCGATCCAAGACGAGCTCATCTGGGCGGTCAAATTCCCGTGGGTCTCTATTTGCAGATGCGAAAGACATCAACACGCGCGAACCAACCGGCAATTCGATCCCGTGCAGTTCGACAGGGCGAGTGGTAACCCGAGCAAGCCACTGCGCGGGCCCATCGAAGCGCAAAAACTCATCAATTGCGGTGGCAGACACTTGCCCGTTGTCGCCCAGAAGTTGTTCAGGTGTAACGGTTCCGGTCGCAAGAGCGTGCACCATGTTGCCCATCAAGCTTGTGGTGGTCTCCATACCGGCGGCGATCAACAACAGTGCAAGTCCTTGAATCTCTGACACCTTCATCATGCCTGCGTCAATGCCAGCGGCGATATCACCGAAGGCATCGTCGGCGTATGCGTTTCCCTCACCTGGATTACGTCGACTCTCCACCTGATCAACCATGTAATCAACGAGTTCACTGCGTAATTGCGCGGCACGCGGTGATGGACCGGTTTCACCTGCCGGCCTGCTGAGCATTTCCAAGCCGGAGCGCATCGCCCAGTCGATGTCTGCATCTGGGATTCCAAGAATCCGAAAGATGGTGAGGATCGGCAAGCTTTGGGTGAACTGGGAACCGAGATCAGCAGTTGGTTCCTTGATGAGTTCCGCGATCAATTCTTCTGCGCAGACGCGCACCATCGATTCGTATTCCTTGACGCGTTTGTTCATGAATCGCGCAGCGAGAACTTTTCGCACTGTGTCGTGATGAGGTGGATCCAGTTCTTGGATACTTCCTTCACCGAAAAACTGTACGTACTCACCGATTTCTACGCCCTGCGCGCTGGAAAACGTCTCCCAGTCGCGCAAACCCTGTTTGACGTCAGCATGCCTCGACAGCACCCACACACCCTGTGGCTCGCAGTAGTAGAGCGGATATTCATCACGCAAACGCTCGTACAGCGGGTAGGGATTTTCGTGTGCTTCGGGAGAAGTGGGATCGTAGAACGCTTCATGCACCACGGTGTTACTCATCGCGAATCACAAAACTCCAATCGAGATCAGCATCGACACTGACCCCATGTTCATCGGTGATGCAGATTATGCCGGGTTCTGGGGTACTGAGGTTGAGAACTTTGCCGAAGTTCTCGGGCGTTGGCACGACCGCCTGCAGAGTCCGAAGTGTCACGTCCTTGGTGGCAGTGAAATCTTTGGTGGTGGGAATTCCCTTATCTGCCAGACGATTTTCCCTGCTCGCAACGAGTCCCTCGTGGAAGTAGGAACACACGTCTTCAACGCCTAAGCGGCCGCGGTGCAATCCCTCCCACGGAATGTGGGTTCGTCCACCGTTGGATACCCACAACACGGTTGCGGGAAAATCACGTACGTCTTTTAGTGCGAGCCAGGTGTGACCCGGCACGCTCACTGCAGACCACCCGAGATGGTGCTCGTCACCCTGCTGCACAACCATGACCAAGTCTTCATGTGCCATGGGAGTGGGATAGCTCGAAAGATCAAGTTCTCCACCATCAGCCATCGGAATGTGAGCGAGGTCAGTGAACTCTGCACCGACTTCGAGGACTTGAGTCTCACCAGCTTGTGGATCGGAAAACATCCCGGTGAAAACACTGGACCAGCGCGCTGCGCCAGTGCTGATGCGTGCTGTTCCCGGCGGTAGATAAGACAGGTCCAAGATCGGATGAGTGCCGTACGAGTATGCGCCTTCGAGTCCAGAGACGGTGATCTCTTGGAAGAGGCCGTTTTGTCCGTCGCGCACGCTGACTGTCTTTGTTATGTGTGCATGAATGTCTTGTGCCTGGATGCTGAATGTGGCCGAAAACTCATTTACATCAACGACTTTCCAGTTTCCACGGGCAACGTCTCCATGCGCTGGGCCATCAGGTTGTTCACCGAATGGCAGGCACCAGAAGTCTCCACGTAGAACGTCCAGCAGGGGATCGATGCCTTGATGCGCTCCGGGCAGCCATGGCGCCAAGCTGTAGGGGTTCACGTTCTTTCCATGCACCAGAAAATTGACAGGTGCGATGTGATTGCCCCGCAGTGTCATTGCGGCCGTGACCGTGTCACTGGAAATAGTCAGTGAGGGTTCACCATGGATATCAATGAGTTGCACGTCGCTGTTCATGGAGCGACACGCTAGTGGTGCAAGATGGTGTTGTGCAGGTGATGGTGATTGCAGGTCCGGCGGGTTCAGGGAAGACCACCCTTGCCGATGCGGTTGCCAAAAGACTTTCGGCGCCCCATCTTGATTTTGACGTAGTCTCGGCCGGCGTGGTGGCCGCTACGCAAGCACTCCACCCCGAACTATCGGAAGAAGCAGTTCTTGTGGCGTGCAAAGAAGAGCGCTATGACGCATTGGCCGAAGCAATAAGGGAGTGCGCTGAGCGTGCAGACCCTTTGGCGTCTTCAGTGGTGATTGCCTCAGCGCCCTTGAGCCAGTACACACAGGATTCGGATCTTTGGGCAGCTTGGTTGGCGAAATGTGGATCTCCGACCTTCGTTGATCTTGTGTGGCTAGACCTAGATCCAAAGGTTCGCTGGAATCGGATGACGAACCGAAAGTCCAGTCGGGATCAGGCCTTGCTGGAGTCGGGGATCCGACCGGACCCCGCCCCACTCCCGGTAGTCGAGCACCGGGTGATCGATACCAGCCGACCCATGGCGGAGCGGGTCAGGTTGACGTTGGCACCTTTTAGTAACGATTAGGTAACGAGTATTTCATCGAACGGCAATGCGCTGTACTTTCACTGAACCCCGTGACATCGATTACCTACCGTTGTCAGCATCGTGACAACGATGTCAAAGACGGGTTTCCAGATCAGCAAGTTAACGGAACGTGATGAGGAGGTGCGCATCCATGACGGTGTTAATTGTTAATCCAAACCCCGCATTCGATCGCACCATCACCATTCCCGAACTGATTCCTGGTGCGGTCATTCGTACTGTCGATGTGGAAACCACTGCTGGCGGCAAAGGCATAAATGTCGCTCGAGTACTGCGCTCACTTGGGCAACCCGCACCACTCCTGATTCCAGTTGGGCGCGATGACAGTCCTCGCTATCAGGCACTGCTGGCCGAAGAAGGTGCGGATGCCAGGTTCGTTGACATTGCCGGACCAGTGCGCACTGCCACCATCTACCTCGAGCTCACGCAACCTCGAGTGACCGTGATCAACGATGCCGGAACGCCCATCAGCAGCGCAGATTGGGATGCGGTCCATAACGCGATCTTGTCTTCAGTAAACGCGGGCGATCTTGTGCTGATCATGGGAAGTTTCCCACCAGGCTTGCAGCCCGATGCGTTGCCGCTCCTAGTGACCGCAGTTCGTGAGCACGGTGCACACATCCTCTTGGATGTGAATCCGCAGTGGCTCGCAGCCAGCCTCGCAGCTGGGCCCGATGTGGTCACACCGAACGTTGATGAGGCCGAAGCAGCTCTCGACGGTAGCTCCGCTCATCTCATGGACTCACACAACGACGACCCTGCAGGAGTGCGCGAACGCGCAGTGCATGCAGCACTCGAACTCTGCACGCGTGGAGCGCAACGAGCGATCGTGACGGCCGGATCAGCAGGAGTTGCTATGGCAATTGCTGATCAGGTGTTCTGGGTCCCGGCATTTTTGATTGAACCGGTGAGTGCGGTGGGTGCGGGAGATTCATTTGTCGCAGGTTTGGTGCACGAATGGATGAATGGCTCGATCGATGCCACACACGACGACGAATCGCAGTGGCGTTCCGCTGTTCTTTTTGGCGCTGCAACGTCAGCGAGTTCGTGCGAACAGGTTCGGGCAGGCGGCATTGATCCAGAGCGTGTGCAGCAGTTACTGAATCAGGCCGCCGTGGGAGTTACCTCATGAATCGCCGGCCAGTGCGACTCGCTGACGTTGCAGAGGCGGCGGGGACAAGCACCAAGACCGCATCACGAGTGATCAACGGGGATACCCGAGTAGCAGAAGCAACCCGAGTTCGTGTCCTTGCGCAGGTTGATCAACTGGGATACCGGGTTGATGTCATGGCGCGCACCCTGCGCCGAGGGGTCGATGACACCGTCGGTGTGATCGTGCCAACTATCGGAGACCCGTTCTTTGCCACGATGATTGAGGAAATTGAGCGTATTTCCTTGGATCGTGGCATCAGCGTTCTGATCGCGAGTAATTCACGCGATCCGCGCACCGAGCGCAAGGTGGTCGATGGACTAATTGCGCGTCGTGTTGCCGGCATGATCATCACGCCGTTCTCGACCGACTACGGATTCCTCACCCACGTCAATACTCCAACGGTTTTCCTTGATCGCCACCCGCAAGGACTCGAAGCCGGAGTTGTGCTTGTTGATGACTTTGCAGCTGCACAAAAAGCGGTACGGCACTTAGCATCGTTTGGTCACTCTCGGATAGCAATTGTTGTTGACGACCTTGAGATTGAGACCTCGCGATTGCGCCGGGACGGTTATGTGGCTGCGCTGACAGACATGGGTCTGCCGGTGGATCCACAACTGCAACTGGCCGGGTGCACCGATGCTGCTACCGCTGAGATGCGTACCCGAGAGTTACTTTCTCGGCCATTTTGTCCGACTGCGATCCTCTCGGCCCGCTCGGAAACCTCATTGGGTGTGGTGCGGGCATTGCACCTGTG
>CAIXFB010000336.1 GCA_903918595.1 uncultured Actinomycetes bacterium | reverse complement strand
GTGCTGGGGAATCCGCTTCCACTCCGCGAGGAGAGATCAACTGCGGTGCACGCGGAGGTGAGTCGAAAGGTGTCGCTCTGGGGCGATGCATGCTTCTTTCGTGTCTGGACCTCGGACGACGTCGAAGGCTTGGTTGACCCTGTTGCTGTCGGCCGAATCGTCGAAGAAGGAATCACGAACGGAATTCGCCATGGGGCTGCACACGAGATCGATGTTTCCGTTACTTCGGATGGCACCTTCGTCATCATCGAGGTTGTCGACGATGGCGTAGGTCCTCTTCGGGGTCAACGAGGTTTGGGATCGGCGATGATCGAGCACGCCACCGCTGGACATTGGAGTCTCATCCGAGAAGCCGGGAAGACACGTCTCACCGCCCGCATCAAGCTCGCCCAACTGGCCGTCAGTTCGGGCGGCGATTTGCCCAGCAACGAAACAACCTAGCTCCCAGCACCGACTAGGTCGTTGTCGATTCGATCCAGACCCGCCCCACCGCTAATCGATGGATCCGTTTTACAGATCAACTCAGTCCTTGAAGGATGAAGCAAAGTCAGCGAACGGAACTTGCCCGGTGCTTGAATTCGCAATTGCCGTCGCCACGTTGCTGGGAGTCGGCGCCTAGAAGGCCGGCATCTCAGCAGCTAACTCCGGGCTAAGCGCGTAGAGGAGCAGGAAGTTGGCCAACCACACTGACGGTGCCAGCGACATTCCCACGAACGCGATTTTTCCGCCCGATTTGGTGTTCGCCACCAATTGGGCGACCCCGGAAGCCTGCTGAGACTTTGACACAGACGGGGCCTCAGCGGTGTAAGCGGAGGTATGCACAGCAGCAAGAGTGTCTCTCGCACCATTGGCTTTCATCCAATTACTCATATAGCCGCATGGAAGATTTGGTGCTGTCGGGCTACCCGCGACATTTAGATTGGCTCAAAGAGCCGCCGTTGCCGACATTCAGTTCTACTTTGCTCCACGTGCGAACTTTGCCCCCGACACCGTCATTACAAGCGGCGCGTCAAACGGCGTAGATGTCAATCCACGAGCAACCTGGAATGGGAAATTCTTGGAGATTGAACGATCAACAGTCGGGCAAGTTTCTGACTTCACTTATCCGGCCCAAGATTTTGGCCAAGTAGCTGAAGGTAATCGATACCGAGGCGCACTGGGACAGGTCATGCTGCACGAAATTGGGCATGCAATGGGACTCGGTCATCCGCTCGGTCAGGGCGATGTCATGTCTCGGGCGTGCCCACAGCCGAGCAATGATGATTTTGGACCAGGTGATAAGTACGGTCTGTACCAACTCAGCGGTGCGAATCCATGCGGATCGTGATTACAAATGCATACGACCTCGTTGAGGATCTAGATCGCGCCCACGTGATGCTTCTGGTGCACACCCATTCACGGGTGTCCATGAAGAGTCAGGTCCCGATGATGCTTGCCACAGCGTTCCATACCTCTCGGGTTCTCATGTGGAAGCGCTCGGGGGCCAGGGTTCGAAGAGGCTGCGCCTACGTCAATCACACAAACACAGCGACAAAAAACGAAAAGGTAGATGAAGTAATGAAGTGCTAAAAAGCCCGGATCGGACGAACGCGCTGGTTCACTGAGTCTGACTTGAAGGGGTTGTACAGTTCGCCCGTAGTCAACTTCTGGGCCCGCGCGACCGTCGCACCGGCCTGACTCGAACTCCAATAAATGGAGCTCGCAAACCCGTAGTCACCACTAGCGAATGTGGCATTCTGGTTTACACCGGAGGTGCCGTAGCAACTCACACTCGGTGGGGCAGGAGCGCTGGGGTTACGTGAATAGTTACACATCGCCATCAACTCATCCATGGATGGCAAGAACCAATTGCCGTCAGCGGCGAAACCCCTAACACGAGTCCGGAAGATGTTGCCTTGGGCACGTCGCTCGTAGAACAGTGGCGTGAAATCACGACTGGAGCGTCGAAAGAGAAGGTCATTCACCCAGCCAATCAGATCCAGCTCGCCGACGGGCAGGGATGGCCGGCAATCGATGGCAAGCCCATCGAGTGGGCGCCAGCTAAGGCCTACGACTTCGCCAACGTCGGCGTTGCGCTAAACGGCGATCTTCTCGTCGTCTCCTACGACGCTGTGGTGAGCGACCTCGTAATGGAAGGGGAGCAGTACCGAGACACCGCATCCCCGCGCATGCTCACATACTTGCTCAGCCCGGAAGGGAAGTGGGAGCTGATCGCCTTGGCAAACTTCAACGTGCCGAAGGGTGTCCCCGCAGACGTGGAATGCGTGTCGGTGACCTCGTGACAAGCGAGAACCCGCAAAAACCTTGAGCACCCATGCATCCTCCACAACAACAAGGAGTAGTCGAAACGACACATCGCAACAAACAGTAGGTGAAGCAATCTGCTGTTAGGAGGGACCCTGCACAACGTAAAGATCATCGCCGTACTGCTTGATGAGTGCAGGTGTTATTAGCTGCATTTTCACGGGTGTTCGATTGTTATCCTTATCTATGACCCAAGCCAGTGGAGCCTTGGTTGCAGTGGCACCTGAGTAATCCACCAAGATTTCGCCGCCCGCAGGAACCGAAACACCTAGACCGACCCAACCCGCATCACCCTCAGCGCGAACACCGGTGACCTGCACGTTCCAGTCAACAGTCCGAGTCGCCGTGCTGCTGTAACGCACCTGCTTCTTGGAGCGATTCCAATCCTGATTTACGAAGACCTCCTTGGGAAGCGCGAGTGGGTGGCCGTTTACGTCGTAACTCGTGGTGCGCCCGTCGTACAACTGCTGCATACGAGGGCTGGACGCCGTGCTGGACTGGAAGATCGCACTCTGTCCATCAACTCCAAAAAGGGTTGTGCTGTTCGAGTCGAGAGCATCAAGAAGAAGATATTGGGAGGCACCATTGCTCAGCGCGTACACCTCAAACGACTGCGATCCGGAGAGTTGTCTGACATTAATCGCGACGAAGAAATCGACTCCAGGATTTACGAAAATCACGGGAATATTTCGCGCAGCCTCGGTAGGCGGATTCAGAGTGCTCACCTCGCGATAAAGGTTCGGTGCCAACGGCTGACCCTCGGTGTCGAGCAAACCGATATCGATCGCATCAAAATTCGCCCCAGACAGAGAACTGAATGCAAGCATCGTCCCCTGATCCTTGCCTCGGCAGATGGGGCACGGCTGCTGCGCTAGCAGATCATCGATCTCGATAAGAGAGATGGTGGATTGATTCGCCGTGCTCCAGGTGTAAGTGGGAGAACCCGGGTTGGTTGCAGATGTGTAGACAAAACTGTCGGTTTTCGTGTCAACCGTGACGGCAAGACCCCGGAGCGGAAAGTTGTTGTCGTACACAGCGATGTCGTACACACCATTGCCGCGGTCAAGGACGGCGTAAGGAGTGATGGCGTGTCCACCGACTTCCCCATAGACACCGAGAACGAAAGGAACAGTGCCGCTCGGAAGCGTCTGAATCAGGGTCTGAACGAGTTGCGTCGGCGACTGGCCAGCTACCGCATCGGTAAGCACATCCGGGTCGAGGAACTGGGTGGCGAATAGTCGGGTGATCGTTTGCGTGGCCGGATTGCCCATCGGGTTGAGGGCATTGATGCCCAAACCGGAGGCTCCAACTTGGTTAGCCGGCAATTGTCCGTTGTACAGGGCTGCGGCTGCTGCGGCCAACCCAAAACAATGCCCACCAAGCGCGTTTGTCTCGATCATCTGGGCCAGGAGTTCGGCTCCCAAGATGAGATCGCAATTGCCGGTCTTGGGGTCAATCGATTTTGCGTCGCGGCAGACCCCATCACCGAGGGTGCGGCGCAGCGCGAGGGCATTCAACGGTTTCGGGCCGGGAGCCTCACCTTTTTGGAGTTGCTCCAAGGTGACCTTGGTCGCCCCTCCGAAGACCAAAGCATTACCGGCAAAATCCTGGGCCGATCCCCAGTTTGGTACGGGAAAACCGTGGGGGTAGGGGCGAAAGCCCGAGTCGGCAATAACTGTTCCCTGCGGTGCACCCTCGCCGAAATTCCCAAAAAGTTGCTGATAGAAAGAGGGGTCAACAACCCAGCCGCCCGGAGGGTTTCCTCCCGTGGCCAGGTTGGCGTCGCTCGCGCTAGCAGCAGGAAGCCCTGCTGCAACCAATGCGAGAGATGCAAGTACGGAGGCGAAGACGTTACGACGCAGGCGGGGATTCATGCTAGATCGTACCTAGTCAGCGCCTTTCCATGTCTGCATCCTTGACATTGCAACGCTCCTGGCGCCAGACCATCCCCACTGAGTTTCTCGGTCCCGCTAGTGACTCGCCTTCGCCTTGATCGTGCGTAACAACCAACGAAGCGCTGCGCCATTCGGGGCTGAAGATCAACGGGGTGAGAATTTGACTCACCTCGAGCGACTCGCGAGAACAGAAATCCGACCCCGCATTAGTTTGGTCAGACCTTGGCGAGGACTGCGCGCACGAACTCAAGGATGTGAAGGCAACGCTGGCTAGTTGTTGGAGGAGGCGCGTGTCGGGACTTCGCCGTATTTGTTAGGTCCGGATGTACTTGGGAGCAACGCGAAGATCAGCAAAACGATTCCGCCAAGCACGGAGATGAGTCCCAGCACCAGGCCGATCGTAAAAGCGACCTCATTCTGCAAGGCAGAGATGGCAAAGAAAAAGAAGCCACCGAAACCGATCATGATGGTGAGCACGTACCACCAGCCCGACTTGTTGGAGTCGTGCAGGCGCCTGAACCAGACGGCGCTGACAGGAATGATGGTCGCTAAGAACCACACCAAGGTTCCCGTACTTCCCACCTGGGCCAGAAGTCCCCACAACTGTGGGTCTGCACTGGTGGCGATTCCGACTGAGGACATGATGAACAGGACTACGTAGACGATGACCATGAGCAGGGAGAACCACCAGAACTCCGAGCGAGTGGCGCGTCCGCGAAAGTTCACGTAGTTCCTGAGGACATGTGTGATGGCTTGGCTGAACCCCATGCGAACCCCTCGCTCGTACTGACGAATGTGACTTCTAGGGGGAGATTATCAAATTGCGTTCTTGCTGTAGGGGTTTTTGGTCCATGGCAACGCCCACGGCGGAGGTGATCCTTTATTAAGCACGCCTGATTATCCGCGCAGTCGTACACGCCAGCGTCTAGACGAATCGCGAACGAGAAGTTATTCCGAATGCCAGCCTCATGCGCAT
>CAIXFB010000335.1 GCA_903918595.1 uncultured Actinomycetes bacterium | reverse complement strand
TGCTCGTGGGGGGCAGGGACGGTCGAAAAGGTGATGGGTCATTCTTCATGTGGTACGACTGGATGGTCGGGGGCTGGGGTGGTCGTAACGGCAAGGACGGCACCAACTGCACCTCTCCACTCTTCGGAGTAGGCCTGGCTGTCCAGCCATTTGAGGGCCAAGAGAGGCTCACTCCGGTCATCACCGACAGGCACGAGATCGTTACCGACTCAGGTGGTCCGGGCAGGTTCCGCGGCGGTTGCGGTGTCGAGAAGGGTGGCACCCTCACCCAGGCTGAGAAGTCCGTCATGAGCTACTGCTGCGATAGGGCGCGCAACATCGCCTGGGGGGTTGCCGGCGGGCTGCCCTCGACCCCGCATGGAGTGTGGCTGAACAAGGGCACCGATCAAGAGCGGTACCTCGGCGCGGTCTTCTCGAACGTGGCTGTCCAATCAGGTGATAGTTTCACTCGCCCGTCTGCTGGTGGCGGCGGCTATGGGGATCCATTGGAACGCCCGGCCCTTGAGGTGCTCGAGGACGTCATCGACGGCTACGTGTCCATCGAACGCGCGCTCATCGACTATGGGGTCGTTGTGCTTGCTGTCGATCCTGACCTCGACCTCTACAGCATTGACGAGGCCGCTACGCTGGCGAGTAGAGATGACATCCGGATGAAGCGTCTGGGTCGTCTCTCAGAGGATCCGGAATCAGTAGCAGCGCGCTTCCGATCAGGAGAGCTGAGCGACCTGGATCTCATCAGGCAGTACGGAGTGATCGTCGACTGGGGTTCCGGCGAACTCTTCCCAAAGACCACGCAGCAATTCCGGGATCTGCTGAGTAAGAGAGCGGTGGATTACTGGTCCGTTGCGTGAAATCGTGGTGACTTCCCCCCGGCGTCGCCACACCCACTAAGGAGAATGAATGAAGATGAAGAAGAGTTGGATCGGAGTTGTGGCCGCGGCCACTCTCCTGCTGGCTGCGTGCAGCTCGGGCGATACTGCATCGACCGAGGACACCGCAGCACCTGCGGAGTCATCTGCTGAGGAAGTTGTCGAAGAGGCAGTTGTCGATGAGGGAGCAAGCGGAGGAGTCGAGCCGCTCAACATCCACATCGTTGCTGCCAAGACCGGCATCATTTCGCCCTTCGATATCCAGCCCGCTGAGGCATTCACAATGGCGATCGACGAGATCAACGCTGCTGGTGGCATCGCCGGTCAGCAGGCGACTGTGACCTGGACGGACACAAAGTCTGACCCGGCACTCACCACACAGATCGCCGAGGAAGCCGTAGCTGCGGGCGCAAATATCATTGTCACCACCTGTGACTTTGACTTTGCTGCACCTGCCGCGACGGTCGCTCAGGCCAACAACATCCCGGCACTCTCACTGTGCCTGGGTGACCGCAAGGGTACTGACCTGGTCACCATTGGCCCCATGTCGCTGAGCCCATCGCCGGGTAACGCGTTCAAGGGTTCGGCTGCTGCTGAATTCGCCTTCGAGGACAAGGGCTGGACGAAGGC
This sequence comes from uncultured Actinomycetes bacterium, assembly GCA_903918595.1. Lineage (GTDB taxonomy): Bacteria > Actinomycetota > Actinomycetes > S36-B12 > S36-B12 > CAIXFB01. Next base: position 10,346 of record CAIXFB010000335.1, on the reverse strand, counting down.
ATACGTCCTTCAGGACGATCTGCTTGAGTACACCAAGTCCCTCGGTGCGTACTTCAAGGGACGCTTCACTGAGCTCGGTGGCGAGGTCATCGGCGAGGACGTATTCACGGGCAATGAGCAGCTCGATCCTGCTGCAAACGTGACCCGCGCTCGCGATGCTGCCAAGGATGCAGACGTCATCATCGTCCCGTCAGTGGTTCCGGCCGCTACGACGATGATCAAGGCTATTCGTGACGCGGGTATTGACACCCCCATCATGATGCCGGGTGGGGCTGTTGATGGAACCCTCGTCACGGGCGCGATCCCGGACATCAGCGAGTTCTACTCTCTGCCGTTCGCATGCATGCCTGCGTACTGTGAGGGTGACCCCAATCCTCAGGTGAAGGTCTTCGCTGATGCGTTCAAGGCCAAGACCGGTATTGATCCGTACCTGTCTTACGCGGTGCTGTCCTACGAGCTCGGCAAGGCCCTGAAGGCCGCTGTCGAGCAGGCGGGTGCCACTGATGGCCCGTCGATCATCAAGGCATTCGAAACTCTGCCTCCGACTGATTACCTGACCGGCCCGATCGCTTGGTCAGAGACCTGCCACCACACGACAGGTCGTCAGCAGCGCGTTGTGGAGTACCAGAATGGCAAGGGCAAGTTCGTCACCTTGATCACGCCGGACAAGATCGCGGCAGTAGATCCGGGCAACCCCTGCGAGGCGGCCCAGTCCTCCTGATACAGGAAGACTGACGACGCTTAGCAGTAACGAATCAGCAACAAGAGGAAGGTGTCGGTACCTGATGGTTGAAAGCGATCGATCTGATCAGCTCGTGACCCATGGGCTCAGTGTCCACTTCGATGGGGTGAAAGCCGTCGATGACGTGGACCTTGAAGTTCAACGGGGTCGAATCACGGGTTTGATCGGGCCAAATGGTGCCGGCAAATCAACCCTCTTCAACGCGGTCAGCGGCTTCGTGCCGCTGACCGCGGGGAGGGTTGTCCTTGGCGACAAGGACATCACCGGATGGTCTCCCACGAGAATCTCCCAGCATGGCCTGGTGCGTTCTTTCCAGGACACGCGAATTTTCAAGACGCTGACAGTTCTCGAGAACGTCGAGCTCGGCGCCATGAACCAGGGATTGAATGGTGCCAAGGGGCGGGATTTCGCATACGGCATCTTGGAATTGCTCAATATCAAACATCTGGCACTGGAAAGCGCAGGCAATGTCGCTCTGGGAGATGAGCGCAGGGCTGGGATCGCCCGCGCGGTGGCGACCAAACCTGACATGCTCCTGCTGGACGAGCCCGCAGCAGGTCTGGATGAGGATGAGACAGCTGAACTCTCATTGACCATTGTTGATCTGTGTCGCGAACTTGGCTGTGGCGTGCTTCTCGTCGAGCATGACATGTCCGTCATCTTCGGTGTCTGCGAGTGGATCCATGTCATGGATTCGGGCAAAACGATCGCTGTGGGAACCCCGCAGGAAATCCGTACCAATCCAGCCGTTATCGAGGCATACTTCGGCAAGGAGCGCTCATGAGCCTGCTCAAGTTAGACCAGATCAGCATTACCTATGGTCGCGCAGTTGCGGTGAAGGGCCTCAGCATCCACGTCGACGAGGGAGAGTTCGTCTCCCTCATCGGGCACAACGGTGTGGGCAAGAGCTCAACCGTGAAGGCAATCGCTGGCGTGGTGCGGCCCACCAGCGGAAGCATCTGGTTCAAGGATCGCGACATTACTCAGATGGATTCCGGTGACATTTTGCGGATGGGCATTGCGGTTGTGCCCGAGGGCCGCCACATCTTCACGAGGCTCACGGTTCGCGAGAACCTTGTGGTCGGAGCGACGATCAGTCGTGACCGTTCTGCGAATCTGAAGAATCTCGACTCGATGATCGATCGCTTCCCCGTGCTGGGCAAGTACTCGAGCCGAATGGCTGGGCTGCTATCGGGGGGTGAGCAGCAGCAACTCGCAATCGCCCGGGCGCTGATGAGCTCACCGACGATGCTGCTGCTCGACGAGCCGTCCCTCGGCCTTGCGCCACTGATCGTTCAGCAAGTGTTTGACCTGCTGAAGGAGCTCAACGAGCAAGGAGTGTCGATTCTTCTGATCGAACAGAATGCAGCCCAAGCAATCATCGCGTCAGATCGCTACTACGTCATGAGGACGGGCGGTGTCATTTCGACCGAGGCGCGGGGCGGCGATCAAGTCGACGTGGCCAAGATCGAGGCCGATTACCTCAACTTCGGGACGGTCTGAGATGTATCTTCAATACGTAGTGGATGCAATTGGAACCGGTTCGCTGTATGCATTGATGACCCTCGGTCTAGCCCTTGTCTTCAGCGTCATGGGGCTGATGAACTTCGCATACGGTCAGCTGGTCATGATCGGCGGCTTCAGCATCATCATGTTGCGACAGCAGCCATGGTGGGCAATCATCCTCGGCACAATCTTGGTCGTGGTCATTGCATCGTTGCTGATGGAACGTCTAGCTTTCCGTCCTGTCCGTGCGGCCACGGCGATGACGATGTTGATTACGTCCTTCGCGCTGGCACAGTTTTTGCAGCAAGCAGCGCGTGTTGCCTTCGGCGCTAATCCGCGACCATTGGAGCAGTTCTCGGAACTTTCCGTTCAGTATGTGGTCGGAGATTTGTTCATCTCGCGGCAAACGATCATCACAGTCGTCGTAGCCATCTCGATCATGTTGGCGCTCACGCTCCTGCTGAAGAAGACCAACATCGGAATTCAACTGCGGGCCTCGACGGAAGATGTCGATATGGCCAGACTGGTCGGAATCAAGTCGAATCGCGTCATAGCATCCGCGTTCGTCATCTCGGGCGTGATTGCTGCGATCGTATCGATGCTTTTCTTCGCCACACGCACAAATGTGAGTTGGTCGAGCGGTGAATCTATCGTTCTGATTGCATTCGTTGGCGCGGTGATCGGTGGGCTAGGAAGCATGGTGGGAGCTGCACTCGGCGGCTTCTTGATGGGCTTCGCCTATACGCTGCTCAATGCGCTCCTTCCGCTCGAACTGCGGGTCTTTGCCGATGCATTCCTGTACACGATCGTGATTGTTGTTCTTCTTATCCGCCCGAGCGGATTGATCGCAGCCAAGGGAGCCCGAGTCTGATGAATGATCGCGTCTCTGCCTGGTCCCGATGGGTGTTCTTGGCCCTTCCCCTCATCATCCCGTTGATTGTCATCACGGTGCTTATTGCCGTCACCAATGACATCTCCTTGGTGCAACGAGCCTCGACGGCCATGATCTTGATGGTCATGGTGGTGGGTCTCCATATCTTCTCGGGCAATTCAGGTGTCATCTCGTTTGGTTCTGTTGCCTTCGCCATGATCGCCGCCTATACGTCCGCGTTGCTGACCATCCCGGTCGAACAGAAGCCCAGTCTTTTTCCTGACATGCCCGGCTTCTTGTCGTGGATTGTGGAGTTTTCCCTTCCTGTCCCCGCTGGCATAGTCGTGGCAGTCCTGTTCACCGGTGTCGTCGCAGTTATTGTGGGCGTTCCCCTTGTTCGCCTCTCCGGCCTCTCCGCTGGCATCGCCACCCTCGCATTCTTGGTCGTGGTGCAGGTAGTGGTCACCAAGTGGAAGGCAGTCACCCGTGGCGAGAGCACGATGGTGGGTGTACCCAAGGAAGCAACTCTCTGGTGGGCTCTTGCTGGGGTGGTACTCGCCATTGCCGTGGCAGCGCTCTTCCAGGTTTCGCGGAACGGGCGCCGGCTCATTGCAACTCGCGAGGATGACAAGGCATCAATGTCCATCGGTATCTCAATACCGAAGGAGCGACTGGTCGGTTGGACTCTGAGCTGCATGGTCGCAGCCACGGGGGGCGCTCTTTATGGCCACTACATATCTACGTTCTCCGCGACGACGTTCGGCTTCGCACTCACCTTCTTTATCGTGGCGATGCTCGTCATCGGTGGAATGGGATCACTGACCGGCGCGGTTGTCGGTGTTCTCGTTGTGCAGGTGTTGAGTGAGTTTTTCCGCACACTGGAGACGCAGGGTTTGGGGCCGATTCCCATCATCGACTTCCCAGGGCTCACTGAGATGGTGCTCGCTCTCATCTTGTTGATTGTGCTCATAGTTCGGCCATCGGGGATCACGGGAGGCACCGAGGTTGCTGACTGGTTCGCGCGTCGCAAATCCCCAGAGTCTTCTGCATCATGACCGCTATCCCCGCTGGTGAACCATCCGCGCCGGTGTATGTAGGCAGGGAGCAATTCCTCGCTGCCGCCAAAGGCTTGGTCGTGCGCCCACTCAGGGTTGAAGATGAGGCGGCCTGGCGGGTGCTGTATCCGCAGTTTGCCGAGCACTACACGGTCCCCGTTCTTGATGAGAACCAGTCGCGAGTTTGGCAATGGCTGATGGACCCGGACTACCCGCTCGAAGGTATCGGAGCCTATGACTCCGAAGGTCGAATGATCGGACTTGCGCATTTTCGGCCGTTCCCTCGACCATTGTCAGGGACCACCGGTTGCTTCCTCGATGACCTTCTTGTGGATCGTGCGGCGCATGGCTCCGGTGCGGCCGATGCGCTGATGCACTCGCTTCGGCAAATCTGCGTTGATCGTGGGTGGACGGTCGTCCGATGGATCACAGCGGACGATAATTTTCGCGCTCGCCGCATGTATGACCGATTTGCCCTCAGGACGATGTGGGTCACCTACGACATGGCCCCGGGCAATACCGACGCGACGCCTCGCATCGACACGGACGGGGCCGGCATCAATGTGCGGCCCGTTGCCGAGAACGATAAAGCGCAATGGCGTGGGCTCTATAGCCAGTACGCGGAGCATTACCGAGTTGCTGTTTCAGCAGAGCATCAAGATGTCGTGTGGTCCTGGTTGATGGACCCAGACCACCCGGAGTCAGGAATCGTCGCGGAGACATCCGGTGGGGAACTTGTGGGTTTAGCTCATTTCCGTCCATTTACCCGCCCGCTTGCCGCCAGTGAGGGCTGCTTCCTTGATGATCTCCTCGTGGATTCGAACATGCGTGGATCAGGGGCTGTAGACGCGCTGCTTGATCGTCTCCGGTCAATATCAGCGGAGCGCCAATGGACTGTCGTCAGGTGGATTACAGCTGATGACAATCATCGAGCACGCTCGGTGTACGACAAGTATTCGACCAGAACCATGTGGGTCATCTATGACATGACCCCTGGAACGATGCCCAGCGAACTAAGTGAGGTGCTCCAGTGAAGGTGACAGTCAATTCCGACATGGGGGAGTCATTCGGAATTCATTCTTTTGGGAATGATGACGGCCTGCTCGAGTACATCGATGCCGCGAATGTCGCGTGCGGCTTCCACTCGGGTGATCCTGTGGGCATTCATGCCACGGTCGTCAGTGCAGCCGAGGCGGGCATAGCAATAGGTGCGCACCCGGGCCTTCCAGATCTTGCTGGGTTCGGCCGCAGAGTGATGGCCTTGGAGCCCAACGAGGTGCGCGATATCGTCCTGTACCAGGTCGGCGCTCTGAGTAGTTTCCTGAAGGCTGTGGGCGTGCCGCTCAATCACATCAAGCCACACGGGTCCCTGTATGGAATGGTTGCGCGCGATGAGGCCCTGATGCAGGCGGTCTGCGATGTTGCCGAACTGTACGGTGTCGGTGTGTACGGCATGTCCGGGACTATCCATCAGCAGGTGGCGGATAGCCGCGGAGTTCCCTTCACGGGTGAGTTGTATGTCGATCTTGGCTACCGAGATGACGGTTCCTTAATAATCCAGCGGAGACCTCATGCGACTCCGATAGAGGTCGCTGAAGCGCGGACTCGTCGGGCATTGGTGGATGGCGAGGCGGAGACCGACACAGGGGGCAGGATTCCCATGGTGTTTCAAAGTATTTGCGTGCACTCTGATACACCCAACGCAGTCGACGTGGCCAAAATTGTTCGTCACGTGGTGGAGGAGTTCACCGCTTAGTCTCGAGCTTGAAATGAACAGGAATCCAGGAGGAGTCACAGTGGCACAGCACGAGGTTCGCACACCCATTCCAGGCGTCTTTTACCGCCGCCCCGCGCCAGATCAACCCGAGTATGTCGTGGTGGGGGAATCGGTCACGGCTGGCCAGACAATCGGACTTGTTGAGGTGATGAAGCAGTACGCAGAGATCAAGGCTGGTGTCGATGGCACCATCGTCTCGTTCCATGTCGAGGGCGATGACATCATCGGACCGGGCGACGTCATCGCCATCATTGAGGTGTGACCTGAGTGAAGAAGCTCCTCATTGCAAATAGAGGCGAGATCGCTGTTCGCATTATCCGGGCGGCAAAGGAGTTGGGCATTCCCACCGTTGCCGTCTGCAGCGAGGCAGACAGGGAATCGCTGCATGCTCGCATGGCCGACGAAGTGGTCGAGATTGGCCCGGCCTCTGCAGCGAAGAGTTATCTGCTGGTCGAGGCGGTGCTCGACGCGGCCCGCGCGTCAGGTGCAGATGCGATCCACCCCGGCTACGGATTCTTGTCAGAGCGGGCGTCATTCGCGCAGGCTGTGGTCGAGGCCGGGATGATCTGGGTCGGGCCGGATGCAGCGTCGATCTCTGTCATGGGCGACAAAGCAGAGGCAATTCGGGCAGCTCGCCGCGCTGGTGTGCCCACGATCCCGGGCTCCGATGGGCCAGTTGTTGATGTGGAAGAAGCTCTGCGCGTGGCCGAGAAAGCGGGCTACCCGGTTGCAGTCAAGGCCGCAGCCGGTGGCGGAGGGAAAGGAATCCGCATCGTCGAATCCGCCGACATGATGCGAGAGCAGCTCCCCATCGCTCAGGCCGAGGCGCGAGCAGCGTTCGGTAATGGGGACGTGTATATCGAGCGCATGGTGCTCGGGGCGAAGCACATTGAGGTGCAGGTATTCGGTGACGGCGTCAATTATGTGCATCTCGGAGAGCGCGAGTGCTCTGTCCAGCGGCGGCGCCAGAAGTTGATTGAGGAGACACCCGCTCCGCTGCTTCCTTCGGATGTCCGCGATGCGATGTGCTCTGCGAGTGTGGGATTGGCCGAGGCAGTCGGGTATCGGGGCGCTGGCACTGTTGAGTTTCTCTACGAGCCTCAGCGGAATGAGTTCTACTTCATCGAGATGAATACTCGAATCCAGGTCGAGCATCCCATCACCGAGGCGGTCACCGGAATCGATCTTGTGTTGGAGCAACTGCTTGTGGCCAGTGGGAAACCTATGTCCTTCACCCAGAAGGACGTCCAGTCGCGAGGACACGCAATCGAGGTGCGTCTCAACGCGGAGAACCCAGATATGCAGTTCATGCCATCTCCGGGCCTGCTGGAAACCTTCACGATGCCGTCCGGTCCATTTGTTCGCACGGACAGTGGCTTCATCGCTGGTGACACAGTTCCACCCTTCTATGACTCGCTGCTTGCGAAGATCATCGTCTGGGGGAGGAACCGTGATGAGGCGATCGCACGGATGGTCAGATCCCTCCGGGAACTTGAGGTCTCAGGAGTCGTGACCACCGCGGCATTCCTGGAACGGGTCATCAACACCCCGGAGTTCCGATCTGGTGAATACGACACCGTCTTTCTGGAAACTTGGCAGGCAACTGCCTAAGGCAGGCCCAACACACGATGGAGGAACATGCGATGAGTGCACATGAGTCTCGTTACTCGTGGGGCGGAGATGAACACCTGGTTGTCCAGATCTCTGAGGCCATGAGTCTGGAGGCCAACTTCAAAGCGATGGCCATGGCCAGCGCATTGGATCAGGACCGAGCTGCGGGCATTATCGATATCTGTCCTTCGAATGCATCGCTCCTGGTGCGGTTCGACCCGGATCTCATTGCACCCACAGAGGTCGAGAGACTCGTGCGGGAGGCCGAGGCGAGTGTTGCCCTGTCGACAAAGCAGGAGCTGGAGACACGAATTTTCGAACTCCCCGTGTGGTACGACGATCCCTTCACCAACGAGACCGGGGCTCGGTTCCGCGATAGACACCAGACTCCGGATAAGAATGATCTTGAGTTTGCGGCCATGGAGAACGATCTTCCCGATGCGGAGGCCTTCATCAGAGCCCATGAGGGTTCACCATGGTTCACGTCAATGGTCGGTTTCGTGGCAGGGCTTCCGTTCCTCTTCCAGATGGTTCCACAAGAGCGCCAATTGGAAGTGCCCAAGTATCTGCGTCCGAGAACAGACACACCCAAATTGACCATCGGACATGGCGGCTGCTTCACTGCCATCTACAGCGTTCGTGGGGCTGGCGGGTATCAGATGTTCGGAATCACGCCGGTTCCCATCTTCGATCCGGAGCAGAAGCTGGTCGATTTCAAGGACTTCATGATTTTCTTCAAACCGGGAGACATTGTGAAGTTCCGGAGGGTAGATGAGGCTGAGTACACCCGCATCCTGGCCGAGGTGGAAGCTGGAGTCTATGTGTACAAACAGGCTCCAGTGACGTTCGTCCTCGAGGAGTTTCTCGCCGACCCTGATGCATACAATGCACGACTTCTGGAGGTGCTCTATGGCAATTGAGATCATGGAGACGGGGCTTGCTACGTCTATCCAAGACCAGGGTCGCGTGGGCTACTACAACGTGGGGATTCCGCCATCAGGAGCACTTGATCTGGTGTCGGCTGCTGCGGCCAATGTGCTGGTGGGAAACGATCCATCTGCTGCTGTGATCGAGTCCGCCTACATGGGTCCGAAACTCCGTTTCACTGAGCCGTCCATTGTTGCGGTGACGGGTGCTCAAATCCCTGTTCTCGTGAATGACCAAGAGATGCCGCTGTGGGAATCCTTCGCTGTGCAGGCTGGTGATGTCCTGTCCTTCGGCATCTTGCAGGGCGGTGCCCGTATGTACATCAGCATTTCGGGCGGGATAGATGTGCCGGCTGTTCTCGGCAGCAGATCCCTGTATGCCCTCGGTGCATTTGGTGGTTTTCAGGGGCGCGCTTTGCAGTCAGGTGACGTGTTGCCCGTCGGGGTAGGAAACGGCAGGCCCGGGGTAGTCATACCCATGTCGCTGCGTCCGGAGTTCAGTCGTGAAGTAGATGTGCGAATGGTGCTAGGCCTCTATGACTACAGATTGACCAAGAACGGCCTGAGTGCCCTGTTGGACCAACCATGGAAACTCACGACCGTTGCTGACCGGATTGGCTTCAGGTACAACGGTGGCGCATTGGAATGGGTCGAGAGAATCCAGCCGTTCGGTGCGGGCTCAGATCCTTCCAACATTACTGATGCGGGCTACCCCGTGGGTTCGATCCAGGTTCCGGGCGGAGTGGAGCCGATCATTCTTCATCGTGATGCGGTCTCTGGCGGTGGGTATGCGATGGTGGGAACGGTCATCAGCGCGGATATGGATCTCGTCGCGCAGTGTGCACCAGGAGCACAGACACGTTTTCGACCAGTGACGCTGGACGAGGCACTGGAAGCGCGTGCTGTCGCACGGAATCGGCGCGCAAGCATCCTTCGCATCTTGGACTGAGTCGTGACGTGTTACACGGGATCTCTCCGGGCACGGCAGGAATTTCACTCAATAGAATTTTTCGAGCAGGTGGAGGCGTAACCAATGTCAGAAATCAAGAAGGCAGTCGCAGCTGTGCCCAACGTGGAGGTCGATGACGGTCACATCCGTGTGACCCGGTGGCATTTCGAGCCTGGTGCCTCCACGGGAATGCACGTGCATGAATTTGACTACTTGGTGGTTCCAGTCACCGGCGGTGAATTCATTGTCAACAACGCCGAAGGACTTTCCACCTCGATGGTTCAGCAGCCGGGTGAGTGCTACAAGCGGCAGGCAGGGGTAACGCACAACGTCATCAGCAACTCTCCTCGAGCGATGAACTTCGTGGAGATCGAGTTTCTCGTCTAATCCACTACTACGCATAGTTGTGCGTTTGGTTCTGGCGCTACGTGCGTGCCTACGTGAAAGGGCCCGACCGGGCGCATGATGCGTTCTGAAACATGAAGAAGGCCCAGCCTTTCGGCTGGGCCTTCTTCTCGATCAAGTCGAATCAGACGACGCGAACCTTGTCGGCCTGGGGACCCTTGGGGCCCTGAGTGATGTCGAACTCAACTGCCTGGTTCTCATCCAGCGAGCGGTAGCCGTCGGAGTCGATGGCTGAGTAGTGGACGAATACGTCCGGGCCGCCATCGGCCTGCTCGATGAAGCCGAAGCCCTTTTCTGAGTTGAACCACTTAACGGTGCCTTGAGCCATGATGCTTATTCCTTTACAAAAAATTCGCGAGGGACGATCGCCGCCGCGAGTTCAAAACTGCCTTGCCGTTATTCCGCCATCGGGATTTCTCCCGGATAGTGCGAAGCCCGCCATCTCTGGCCGAAGCCTTCAATTGGGCGGGCATCTCAGAACTGTGGTGCTGACATCTCCGAACC
>CAIXFB010000334.1 GCA_903918595.1 uncultured Actinomycetes bacterium | reverse complement strand
TGTTGGTAGGCCTCACCTATCCAAGATTCGGCGTCGGCCTGTGAAGGGAAGGAACTGGTAACAGCCGAGGGCGGCAATTTTTGAAGTTCAGTGCCGTCTAGATGCAAGTACTGCCAAGTCCAGCCCATTGTTCATCTCCTGATGCGGTGGGGTCGCTACTTCTTGGTTTTTGGCACGACCGGGAGTCCCCGACGGGTGACCCGAGGCGGAGGTAGGCGCAGCCGGCGGAACTGCAACACCCGCAACGCCGAGTACAAGGTGATGCCCTTGCGCTCGGACTTCTCCGGGAATTCCTTGGCCGCACTGCGGTTCAGCTGGATGAGCATGATGATCAAATCGAGAACGATCAGCGTGGTGAAGAGGAAGAAAGCCATGGAAACGAACCATTGAATCGCTGGGTTGTTAATGAAGCCCAGCAAGATGACGCCAATGGCTACGAAGATGAAGTACTCAGCAAGAGTGAAACGCGAATCGACGTAATCCCTGGCAAATTTTCTGGCCGGACCACGGTCACGAGCGGGCATGTACCGCTCATCGCCAGCGAGCATTCCGGCGCGGCTGCGGGCGCGATCCTCACGGTCCCGCTCACGGGCAGCCTTCTTACCTTCCTTAGTGTTTTTGCTGCCTTTGGGGGCGCGAATTGTTGACTTACGAGCTTGCTCAGCTTCCTTGCGAGAAGGAGTAGGGCGACCCTTGGGAGCCTGCGGGTCGTGCTCGTGGCCCGAAGCCGAATCGGCTTGAGCCGACGGCTGGGCTTGCGCCTCGCTGCTTTTACGTCCGAACATAATTCCGGAGCGTAGCCGGCTGGTGCAGACTCTCTCGCGTCCGGCTCTGCACCGCGGCCTCGGGCAACATAAGGTGAGATAGGGGCTGGCCGTGGGGCTGGCGCAAAGCAAAGGAAATCGACATGGGTCTGTGGCAGCGCTTTACCTTGATTTTCAAGTCGAAGGCGAATTCGGCGCTCAATAAGGCAGAAGATCCCCGCCAGACGCTGGATTACTCCTATGAGAAGCAACTCGAGCTCTTGCAGAAGGTTCGTCGTGGAGTGGCCGACGTCGCCACCAGTCGCAAGCGGCTGGAACTGCAAATCCAAGGGCTGAACCAGCAAGAAGCCAAACTCGAAGGACAGGCGCGGGCAGCGCTCGCCGCCGGGCGCGAAGACCTTGCCCGTGAGGCGCTCACTCGTCGCAGCGGACTGCACCAGCAGATCGAGGATCTGCAGATGCAACTTGCGCAGCTTCAGGAGCAAGAAGAGAAACTGATTGTCGCCGCGCAACAGCTCCAGACTCGCGTTGAGTCCTTCCGCACCCGCAAGGAAACCATCAAGGCCACGTACTCAGCTGCTGAGGCGCAAACCAAGATCAATGAGGCTGTGGCAGGCATCTCCAGTGAACTTGGCGATGTTGGCCTTGCTGTGCAGCGAGCTGAGGAAAAGACTGCCGAGATGCAGGCGCGCGCGGGGGCCCTTGATGAGCTCATGGCCTCGGGTGCTCTTGAGGATGTCTCCGGTATGTCAAAGGACTCAATCACCGTCGAATTGGAGCGCATGGCTAGTGACTCCGAAGTAGAGGCACAACTCGCTTCAATGCGGGCAGAGTTGGGTGGCGCCGAGAAGAAGCCAGAATTGGAGCAGTAGCACCTCATGGCCACTGGCACGCGGTATGGCAGAGATCGGGGCCTTTCGTTCCGAATGTTTGGCACCATGTTTGGCCTTGGACTCATTTATGTGATTCTCGCCGGAATCTTGTTCTCCCTGGGCTTCAGTGCAGTGCTGGTCTTAGGAATCAGCGGCGGCATGCTCTTCTTCCAATGGTGGTTCTCCGACTCCCTTGCCATGAAGTCGATGAATGCTGTGGTGGTAACTCCAGAGCAAGCCCCCCAATTGCACGCCATTGTGGATCGGCTGTGCGTCATGGCCAACATGGAAAAACCGCGTTTGGGAATCGCAGATAACGACACCCCTAACGCATTTGCAACGGGTCGAAGCTCTAAGCGAGCAGTTGTCGTGGTCACGACCGGACTGCTCAAGCGTCTTGATCGCGACGAACTTGAAGGGGTGCTCGCCCATGAGCTCTCACATGTGGCGCACCGCGATGTAACGGTCATGACGATCGCCTCGTTCACCGCAATCGTCGCTGGATTCTTGGCCCGCAGCATGATGTGGGGTTCGATGATGCGCGATAACCGCAACCAGAATGCGGCGGTCATGTTCATTGTGGTCATGGTGGTCAGCGTCGTCGTGTATTTCATTTCGTATCTCTTGATCAACGGGCTTTCGCGCTACCGCGAACTGGGCGCTGATCGTGGCGGAGCACTGGTCACTGGCAAGCCCACGGCGTTGGCCAGTGCCTTGGTGAAGATCACGGGTGAGATGGCGCGAATCCCAACGAAAGACATCAGAGCGATGGAGCCGGTGAGCAACCTGGCATTCGCGCCAGCGATCGCTGGTCGCAAAGGTTTCACATTAGAAGGGCTCATGTCGACGCACCCGAGTCTGGAGAAGCGCCTGGCCAATCTGGCGAAAGTCGCCGATGAACTCGGCCAGCGCTAGTGGGTTTTCTCGACGCGATCCGTGGTCGGCGTGATGCGGCCAAGCCGAACCTGGATGCGCTCTTTTCTTTGCCTAACGCCGCTATCACCCTGCAGGTGGAAATGGATTTTTTGCCCACGGGAAGCGGTTCCGTTGCGTTTCGAGCACCTGAAGGTCGGGCATTCGCCGATGTTGAGTCAGAAGTTCGGCAACTGCTCGACGCCGACGGCGGTCCGGCCATCGAGGTGGTGGCCGATGACTTTGGCTTCGACTGGATGGTGGTGCGCACGGAGCCGGCTGATGTGTCGGCCCTGGTCACCGACCTCCATGCCATTAACTCCTCGCTTGTCGATGCCGGATTTGGGCCGCAGTTGCTGTGCTCTTTGGTCGGATTCACTGATCCAACGGGGCGCACGCTCGCCCTTGTGTATCTCTTCAAGCAGGGCACGTTTTACCCGTTTGCACCAAAGCCCGACAGTGATCAACGGGACAACATCCTTGAAATGCAAGTCAGGGATCGGCTCACCCTTGAACTCCCGATGGAACCTACGATGGAGCGATGGTTCGCCGTATGGAACGCACCCGGTCTCACGCAAGCTGGTTAATCCCGCGCAGCAGAAGGGCCAGGTAGCGCCAGCATTCGGTCGAGTGCAACCTTTGACCACTCTTTGGTGTCGTCGTCAACAACGATTTGATTGACCACGTTTCCCGCCAGGAGCGACTCCAAGGCCCAGACCAAGTGGGGCAGGTCAATGCGATTCATCGTGGAGCAAAAGCACACGGTCTTGTCGAGGTACACAATTTGCTTGTCCGGATTCTGCTGTGCGATGCGCTTCACGAGGTTCAACTCTGTGCCAATAGCAAATGAGGTGCCGGGTTCAGCAGCTGCGATCGTCGCAATGATTTTTTCCGTTGACCCGACGATGTCGGCTTTTTCCACAACCTCATAGGCGCACTCAGGATGCACGATCACCGTGATGCCGGGCACTTGCTCGCGAACATCGTCAACGCACTCCGGGGTAAAACGGCCATGCACCGAGCAATGGCCCTTCCACAAAATCACTCTCGCTGCCCGCATCTGCTCATGGGTCAGGCCGCCGTCTGGCTTGTTTGGGTTGTAGACCACGCAGTCGTCGAGAGAAAGACCTAGATCGCGCACGGCAGTATTGCGTCCGAGGTGCTGATCAGGGAGGAAGAGAACTTTCTCGCCCTGCTCAAATGCCCACTCCATACTGCGCTCGGCGTTACTGGATGTGCACACCGATCCGCCGTGCTTGCCGGTGAAAGATTTGATGGCTGCCGAGGAATTCATGTAGGTGATTGGCACTGTTACCTCTGCAACGCCGGCGCGATCGAGCGCGGCCCAGCAGTCCTCAACCTGATTGATTTCAGCCATATCGGCCATCGAGCAGCCTGCGGCTAGGTCTGGAAGAATCACTTGTTGATCAGCGCTCGTGAGGATATCGGCACTCTCAGCCATGAAGTGGACTCCGCAGAACACAATGAACTCAGCCTCAGGGTGAGCTGCAGCCTGTTGAGCCAGCTTGAACGAGTCGCCAGTGACATCGGCAAATTCGATGACCTCATTGCGCTGGTAATGGTGACCGAGGATGAAAACCCGGTCACCGAGGGCAGCTTTTGCTGCACGCGCGCGATTGACCAAATCGGGGTCAGATGGGGCGGGGAGATCCCCGGGGCATTCGACTCCTCGCTCGCTCTCGGGGTCTGCTTTTTGCCCGAGAAGGAGCAGGGCCAGTGGGGTGGGGGTTGGTTCGACAAACGTTCCGGTCATTCGCTAAGTGTCGCACTCGGTGCCCGGGTGCACACCTCGGCAGGCGGTGTGTGCCATTCTGAGGCAGGCTGAGGGAATAAATAGGGGACCACCCGGGTTCATTCCA
>CAIXFB010000333.1 GCA_903918595.1 uncultured Actinomycetes bacterium | reverse complement strand
GCCCACGGCCGCGTTGGGTGTGGTGCAAACTGAGAACGTTCTTGATCTGGTCCGTCGCGTCCGCGATAAGGGCATCGGAGTGGTCTTCATTAGCCACTCGATGCCCGAGGTTCTGAGCATCGCCGACACGGTGCAGGTGCTGCGCCGTGGCCGCAGGGTTGCGACCTTTAATGCAGCGGATTCCAATATCGAGGAATTGGTAGGAGCCATGACCGGCAAGTTTGACGAGGAGGCAGCATGAGCACTCCCATGAAGACAAGTGCTCGTGATGTTGAAGACATGGTGAAGAGCGGTGATGTCACGATCATCCAGCGCATCACCCGCATTCAAGCTCTACAGATCGTTCTGGTGCTGCTCGTCATCGTGATCTTGTTCTCGATTCTGGCACCGGACTCGTTCCTCACCGTGTTCAACCTCCGCTCGATCATGATGAACACCGCGATCTTTGCGGTTCTTGGTGTTGGTGCGACGTTTGTGATCATCACGGCCGGCATCGACCTGTCGATTGGCTCAGTGCTCGTGTTCAGTTCGGTCATTTCGGCGCAGGTGATGGGTAATCTCGGTGCTGAAGGTTGGACCACTTCCCTGATTGGACTCGGTGCCGCGCTCCTTGCTGGCGGTGCCTGGGGTTGGCTCAATGGTTTTCTGGTGGCCAAGGCAAAAGTTCCCGCGTTTATCGTGACGCTGGGAACCCTTGGAGCTGCGCTCGGTCTTGCACAGGTGATCACGGGTGGCATCGATCTCTACGAAATCCCTGTCGTGATGGTCGACGCTGTTGGTTTCGGCAACCTTTTTGGCGAGCTACCCAACTTGGTGGTCATCGCTGCAGTGATTGTGCTCCTCGGCGGTGTGCTTTTGCACATGACGCGATTCGGTTTGCTGACCTACGCGATCGGATCGAATCCAGAAGCATGTCGACGCGTCGGAGTCAAGGTTGACCGTCACCTCATTTGGGTCTACATCATTTCTGGAGTCACTGCGGGAATGGCGGGCTGGCTGAGCATCGCGTTCTTCCAGCAAACCACCATTGGTGGTAACTCCATGACTGCTCTCACCGTTATTGCCGGCGTTGTTATCGGCGGCACCTCACTCTTTGGCGGCATCGGAACAATTTTCGGCACCGTCATTGGCCTGCTTATTCCGGTTGTTTTACAAGCAGGCTTCATCATTATCGGCGTTGAGTCATACTGGCAAGGCGTCGTTATTGGAATCTTCCTGGTCGCAGCGGTATACATCGACGGAGTTCGTCGAGATAGAGCCGTGCGCGGTTCAGGACGAAAACCCGGACGCCTCCAAGTCGGCGGCGTACAACTGGGAACACAACAGAAAGAAGGTAAGTAGTGAACGCAAAGTTGAAGAAGTCGGCAATTGCCGCACTTAGTGCGGGTCTGATTGCAGGCCTCACCCTCGGCGTTGCTCCTTCGGCAAACGCCGCCGGCGAGAACATCGTCTTCATCCAGGGTGTTAAGGGTGATGGTTTCTACATCACTATGGACTGTGGCATCAAGGCTGCAGTCAAGAAGGCTGGCGCCAACTTGAAGACCGTTGGCCCCGCCAAGTTCGATGCAACACTGCAGAAGCCGATTCTTGATGCTGTCGTGGCCACCAACCCCGACGCAATCTTGATCGCACCGAACGACGTCAACGCCATGCAGAAGCCGCTGGAGGATGCGGCCAAGAAGGGCATTGAAATCGTGCTCGTTGACACCACTGTGAAGAGCCCGAAGTTCGCGGCATCTCAGATCTCGTCGAACAACTTCGCAGGTGGCCAGGAGGCCTTCAAGGCTGTCCAGCAGTTTGTTCCGGGTGGCGGCAAGGTGATGGGCATCGGCACCAAGCCGGGCATCAGCACCACCGATGCTCGTGATGCTGGCTTCAAGGGTGCAGTTGAGAAGAGCGGTGGCAAGTACACCTTCATCGGCCAGGAGTACTCGGACAACGAGCCCGCCAAGGCCGCACAGATCACCACGGCAGCAATCGCAGCCAACCCCGATCTGAAGGCAATCTTCGCCTCGAACCTCTTCTCCGCTCAGGGCGCAGCAACCGGCATCAAGCAGGCCGGCAAGGAAGGCCAGATCGTCGTTATCGGCTTCGACGCCGGTCCCGACCAGGTCAAGGCACTCAAGGCTGGCACCGTGCAGGCTCTGATCGCTCAGCAGCCCGCAACCATCGGTACCCGTGGCGTCGAAGAGGCCATCAAGGCCATCAAGGGCCAGAAGAACACCAAGAAGATCACCACCGGATTCACGATCCTTACAAAGGCAAACGTGGACTCAGCAGCAGGCAAGGCCGGACAGTACCTGTCCAAGTGTGCATAGTTCACTAAAGCAATAACGGCAGGGGCCGCGCACCGAGAAATCGGTGTGCGGCCCCTCGCTTTGGGTGTGCGGGAACTAAATCGGCTGCGCAGTCGGCAGCAGAACCAAGTCACGAATGGTGAGGTGCCGAGGTCGCGTGAGCATGAACTCAATCGCGTCGGCTACATCGTCAGAAGTCATTCCCCGCCCAGCAGCGAGTTCCTCATCGACACTTTGGTCATGCACAAACCGCCCCCACAGTTCATTCAACACAATGCCGGGCGCGATGGCCATCAATCGATTTTCGGTGCCGATGATTTGCTGACGCGTCGCGTGCACAAAACCTTGGACGGCGTGTTTTGTTGCTGAGTAGACGGGTTCCCAGGAAATCGCCTGATGTCCGGACACACTGCTGGTGACCAGAATGTCGCCGGGGAGTGTGCCGGTGCCATCGCCGGCGTAATGGCGCAGTGCCGCGTGTACGAGATGCATCACCCCCAACACGTTTGTCGTGACGATTTCATCGATGGCGGCTGGATCAACAGACCAACCCGGATCAGCGAGATAAATGCCGGCGTTGGGAATGGCTATATCGAGTCTGCCGAAATGTTCGACGGCGATATCAACAGCGTGCTGCGCTGTGGTGGCAAGCCCTGCATCGGCTACCACGATTTGTGCCGGCTCGCTGAGCGATGCCGATACATCAGCAAGTCGATTCGCATCGCGACCAACGAGAACAAGTCGCACACCGTTGCGGTCGAGCATCGAGGCGGTGGCCCTGCCGATTCCCGAACT
>CAIXFB010000332.1 GCA_903918595.1 uncultured Actinomycetes bacterium | reverse complement strand
TATGAGGATGCGGCTATCGAAATCCAAGACAGGTATCTCAACAAGGACTACAACGGAGCTGGTGCCGCTGTTCCGCTCGAGTTTCTCGATCAGACGTCACTTCTTGGTCCCCCAGATCGAGTTAAGGAGCGACTCGCAGCTTTTGCTGAAGCGGGTGTAACAACCCTGACTGCGGCCTCGTATGCCGGCTCCTTGAAAGAACGGGTTGGGTCACTTCGCGTTCTGTCGGAAATTTTTGATGCATCTGGTCTCTCCGACTGATGGATGCAGGGGAAATTTCCTGGCTCGAGGCGGTCATCCTCGGGGTGGTGCAAGGTCTGACGGAGTTTCTCCCGATTTCCTCCTCAGCCCACATCTTGATCGTCTCCCAGCTTCTAGGTTGGGAAGATCCTGGGGCAGCGTTCACGGCTGTTACCCAGATCGGCACTGAGATCGCGGTGTTGATCTATTTCCGGCGAGACATAGTCCGCATAGTGCGAGCGTGGTGGTTATCGCTCCCGAGTATTCGAGACCGCCACAGTCCCGCGTGGACAAATGTCGATGCCAAGATGGGCTGGTTCGTGATCGTTGGTTCGATCCCGATCGTGGTTCTCGGACTCACCTTCTCCCATCAAATCGAAACAGCTGCCCGCAACCTGTATCTGGTCGCCGTTGTCCTCATTGTCTTTGGCATCGTCTTGGGTATTGCCGACAAATTGGGTGAAAAGGTGAAGACCCTCGACAAGCTCACTCTTCGAGATGGAGTTCTATTCGGGTTCGGCCAAGCGCTGGCGCTGATTCCTGGTGTCTCTCGATCGGGCGCGACGATCACCGCAGGATTGGCGCTGGGCTATACCCGTGAAGCCGCCGCACGATATTCGTTCTTGTTGGCAATACCTGCAGTGCTCGGCTCGGGTGCTTACGAGGCCACCCGGTTGAACAGCGCACAAAGCGTGTCATGGGGCCCCACGTTGCTTGCCACAGTGGTTGCTGCCGTTATCGGGTATTCCGTTATCGCCTGGCTTCTTCGATGGATTTCCACGCACTCCTTCACACCGTTTGTGGTGTATCGGATCGCACTTGGCTCGTTGGTTCTGATCCTGCTCTCAGCAGGGGTGTTGACCACCTAAGCGTCCGAGGATTCCGCCGGTCGCGAAAGTGTGCCAACGTAGAGGGCGAGGCTTCAGGGGAGTGTCTAGGGTGGCGTTATGACAACCGTGGTGCTCGTGAGGCATGGCCGCACAGCTGCTAATGCGTCCGGGATTCTTGCTGGTCGAACCCCGGGTGTACACCTCGACGACCATGGAGTCACACAAGCGGAGAGAACGGCTCGGCGTCTGGCTGATCTGCCCTTGCGCGCGGTGGTGTCCTCGCCATTAGAGAGAACCGTGAGCACAGCGGAAGCCATTCTGTTGGAGCAAGGATTGAAAGGTCGAGAACTGGTCCTTCAGGAAGATGCCGCATTTATTGAGTGTGATTACGGCAGTTGGACTGGCCGGAGCTTAAAGGAACTTTCGAAAGAGTCCGTGTGGAAGCAGGTGCAGGGACACCCAAGCTCGGTGACCTTTCCGTCGGGTGAGTCGATGATGGAAATGCAGATGCGCGCTGTTCGAGGTATTCGCCAATGGAACGAAATCATTGGACCAGATGCTATTTACGCTGTGGTGAGCCACGGCGATGTCATCAAGGCGATCTTGGCAGATGCTCTTGGCATGCACCTAGATCACTTCCAGCGACTTTCGGTCGATCCTTGCTCTGTCAGCATTATTGAATATGCACCCTTGCGACCTTTTGTTTCTCGCACCAATGACAACGGTGAAGACTTGTCAGCGTTGGCCGCCAGGTTTTCACGGACACCCAAAAAGCGGCGCGCAAAGTCGAGCGATGCGGCAATCGGTGGGGGAGCGGGAGCATGAGCCGTCGAGTATTTGAATTCAGTGACCCTGATCGGTTCATCATTGGAACTGTTGGCATGCCGGGGGAACGCACTTTTTACCTGCAGGCTCGCGAAGGGGCACAGGTGACGAGCGCGGTCTTTGAGAAGTCTCAAGCAATTGTGCTTGCTGAGCGGGTAGATCAACTTCTCGACGAGGTCCGCGACACCAGAGCACCTGAAGGTGTAATTCCTGACCGCCCTCCGACAGATGATGCTGACAATGCGCCGCTGGATCTACCCCTCATTGAGGAGTTTCGAATTGGGGCAATGGCCTTGGGGTGGGATGAAGGTTCGCTGCGGGTTGTTATCGAGGCGCACGCTGTTATCGAGGACGAGGATTTTGAGGTCCCTGATATTGCCGACGACGATTCTGCCGGCCCCGATACGTTGCGGGTGTGGCTTAGCCCAGGACGAGCGAGAGCTTTTGCTGAACGTTCCCGAGTTGTAGTGGGTGCAGGCAGGCCGCCATGTCCCTTCTGTCAGCAACCGCTTGATCCGAGTGGTCATATTTGCCCACGGGCAAATGGCTACAGACGAAGGATCTAACTGTGGGTGCGGTCTCGGCGCAGATGCTCAGCGAGGCGCCGAT
This sequence comes from uncultured Actinomycetes bacterium, assembly GCA_903918595.1. GTDB lineage: Bacteria > Actinomycetota > Actinomycetes > S36-B12 > S36-B12 > CAIXFB01. The sequence continues at coordinate 5,315 of CAIXFB010000332.1, read as the reverse complement.
GGAGATTCTGGGCCAATTGCAGGGAGCGAGTAACGGGACTTTTCTGGTCGCGATGAATGGTGATGAAGAAGCTCTTGCGGTCTACAAGCCCATCTCGGGTGAGCGACCGTTGTGGGATTTCCCGGAAGGGACACTCAGCGGGCGCGAGGTCGCTGTGTGGGCAATAGATCATGCTCTTGGATTCAACCTTGTGCCTTTGACCGTGTGGCGCGAGGAAGGTCAACTCGGTGCCGGGATGTGTCAGCAGTGGATCGAGGAAGACGAATCCCAGGCCTTGGTCGACGTCGTCCCCAATGGTGAGTTGTTCCCGGGCTGGCGAACTGTTCTCCGAGCGCGAGATAACGAGAACGCAATTGTTGAGCTCATCCATTCCGATCACGACCGGCTCCGTGATCTCGCGCTTCTAGATGCCGTCGTGAACAACGCCGATCGCAAGGCTGGCCACATCATCGTTGACCTCGAAGGCCGCGTATTTGGAATCGATCATGGCATTGCGCTCAACAGCGAAAACAAACTCCGCACGGTCTTGTGGGGTTGGGCGGGCGAGGCTCTGACCGACGATCACCTGAATGCCCTCACGAGGCTGCAACAGCAACTGGCTACGCCACTAGGACAGATCGACGGGTGGCTTAATGGCGCCGAACGCAAAGCACTCCGATCACGTGTTCAAGAACTATTGATGACGCGCACATACCCTGTGCCCTCAGCGGAGTGGCCATCGATTCCATGGCCGGTGTTTTAGCCGCGCGGTGTGACCTCGGTAGGCTCTGAGCGTGCAGTCGTGGCCTTCGGTTGATATCCCCGATCTCCCTGGATCGGGAAGTCAACTACATCTGTTTGACACGTCCAGCAAGCAGATCGTACCGGTGGGAACCCAACCTCTAGCAAAAATGTATGTGTGTGGAATAACCCCTTACGACGCAACCCACATCGGCCATGCGAATACATATGTTGCCTTTGATCTGGTGAACCGTGCTTGGCGAGACGCCGGTCGGGAGGTTGACTACGTCCAAAATGTCACTGACATTGACGATCCGCTGCTTGAGCGTGCAGTGGCAACGGGTCAGGATTGGCGGGCAATTGCGGAGCGAGAAACAGCGCTGTTCCGGGAGGATATGACTGAGCTGCGAGTGATTCCACCCCGTCATTACATCGGGGCAGTTGAGTCAATTCCTGCAGTTGCTGGTTATGTCATGAAGCTCCAGGAATCTGGAGAGGTCTACGCGGTCGATGACGACCTGTATTTCTCGGTGCATTCGGACCCGGATTTCGGATCCGTGGCGAACCTCTCCGAAGCTGAGATGCTCGATATTTTTGGCCAACGGGGTGGAGATCCTGCCCGGCCGGGAAAGCGCGATCCTCTTGATTGCCTGGTGTGGCAGTCTGCGCGGCCGGATGAGCCCGCATGGGACACGCCATTGGGCCACGGTCGGCCGGGGTGGCACATTGAATGCACAGCAATCGCCTTGGACTACTTAGGGGAGCAGATTGATGTGCAAGGTGGTGGGAGCGATCTGAGCTTCCCGCACCATGAAATGGGAGCTGTTGAGGCTCAGAGAATTACCGGTGCTTCTCCTTTTGCGGATGCTTATGTGCATTCTGGAATGGTGGCCTGGCAGGGCCACAAGATGTCAAAATCTCGCGGCAACCTCGTTTTCGTCTCCGCACTGCGACACGAAGGCGTTGAGCCCATGGCGATTCGGCTGGCGCTGTTGGCTCACCATTACCGATCCGATTGGACCTGGACCGTCCAAGGTCTCGAAGGGGCAGAACGCCGGCTAGCTTTGTGGCGAACTGGAACCTCTGCTGCGGCTGGTCCAGATGGGCAGGAGGTATTGACGCGTGTTCGTGATTACCTCGCCCAAGATCTTCGTACGCCAGAAATCCTCGACGCTATCGATGAGTGGGCTCGTGCTGCTGTGGACGGAGTTGGCGACGATTCATCGGCACCGCAATTGATCCAGGACTTGGTCGATGCACTTCTCGGCGTGCGCCTGGAGCAGGGCTAAGTCTTCTCCGAGTGCCCGCCAAACTGTCGGCGCATTGCACTCAGGATCTTGTTTGCGAACAACGACGATCCCTGCGAGTCGAATCTGGCCTGCAGAGCCGCTGTCAAAACTGGAGCGGGTATACCTTCTTCGATGGCGGCAATAGCCGTCCATCTACCCTCACCAGAATCTGAGACTTGACCTTTGAAGTCTTCTAGATGCGGGTCTGCAGCAAGTGCTGATGCAGTCAGATCAAGGAGCCAGGACCCCACGACTGATCCTCGTCTCCACACCTCGGCAATGGCGGGTATGTCAAAGTCATATTGGTAGAACTGCGGATTAGAAAGCGGTGCTGTCTCCGCATCAGAGTCCCTGACCTGCTTGCCAGCATTTGCATGCTTGAGCACATTGAGACCTTCTGCATACGCAGCCATCAATCCGTACTCGATGCCGTTATGCACCATCTTGACGAAGTGCCCTGCTCCGCTCGGGCCACAATGCAGCCAGCCATGTTCCTGCGAGGCAATCGCTGCACGATCTGGGTTTGTTCGTGGAGCCGCGTCGACGCCAGGGCTGAGCGCATCCCACAGTGGTGAAAGCCACGAAACCACCTCGGCCGGGCCGCCGATCATCAGCGAGAAGCCTCGGTCAAATCCCCACACGCCACCAGACGTGCCCACATCGAGATATGTAATCCCCTGTTCGGCCGCGATACCTGCGCGGCGAATATCGTCTCGATAGTAGGAGTTGCCGCCGTCAATGATGACGTCACCAGGCTCGAGAACGGTGAGTAGTTCCGTGACGACCGTCTCCGTGATGTCTCCGGCTGGAACCATGATCCACACCACCCTGGGTGCGGGCAGCTGGCGAGCAAGGTCCTCCAGATTTTGGGCTCCGGCGAATCCTGCGCCAGCCAAGGCATCGACATTGGCGACTGAGTTATCGAAGCCAACAGCAGATATCCCGCCGTGACGAGCGCGCTTCACAAGGCCCGCGCCCATGCGCCCCAGGCCAACCATGCCAAATGTCGAAAACGAGTTCATGACAACTCTCTCCAGCTCGCTGAAATTCCTGACTTAGGTGCAAGGCTAGGCCCATGACGATTCGTGTGATGACCTCCGACCCCACAGGCACTGCTGCTTGGGCTCAATTGAGTGAATTAGCGGGTTCGGTGGGGGGGAGCACGATTCGGTCCTTGTGCTCCGTCGATCGAGATTGGCTGCGAATTTCGGCCGCCAGCATTTTCATGGATGCAAGCCGGCAGCGGGTCAACAGCGATGTTGTGAAGAGTCTGATGGCTCTGGCGAGTGAGTGTGGCGTTGAAGTGTTGCGTGACCAAATGTTCTCTGGGGTCCACATAAACAGTACAGAGGATCGGGCGGTTCTGCATACCGCTTTGCGAGCCCCGCTATCGGCGGGCGTTCATGATGGTGATGTCGATGTTTCACAATCCGTGTCCGAGGTGCTTCATCGCATGGCGCAATTTAGCGGAGCGGTTCGTCAGGGCGAGATCCTTGGCGCGAGCGGACTGAAATTCTCGCATGTCATAAATATCGGGATTGGCGGTTCCGACCTTGGTCCGGCCATGGCCTATCAGGCGCTTGCGCCATTTTGTGATCCAGACATTCAAATGCAATTTGTTTCCAATGTTGATCCCGCCGATATTCATCAGGCTTTGATCGGACTCGATCCTGCATCGACATTGTTCATCGTGGCATCAAAAACTTTCACTACAGCAGAGACCATGACCAATGCCGGCGTTGCCCGGGATTGGCTGGTCAGCGAGTTGGGGGAGGGCGCAGTTGGCTCGCATTTCGTTGCGCTGTCGACAAATGCGAGCGCTGTTGCCGAATTTGGCGTTACCGAAGACTTCACCTTTGGCTTCTGGGATTGGGTCGGTGGTCGTTATTCAATGGACAGTGCGATCGGTCTGAGCACCATGATTGCTATCGGCCCAGCAGCTTTCTTCGAAATGCTTGAAGGGTTTCGGGCGATGGATGTGCACTTCCAATCTGCCCCTGCTGAGGTCAATTTGCCCATTGTAATGGGACTTTTGGCTGTCTGGAATCGGAATTTTCTTGGAATTGAGACAACAGCAGTGCTGCCTTACTCGCACGTCCTGGCTCGTTTCCCCGCCTATCTGCAGCAGCTCACCATGGAAAGTAATGGCAAATCAGTTCGTCGGGATGGTTCCGGAGTGACCTACGCAACGGGTGCAATTGTTTGGGGCGAGCCTGGAACAAACGGTCAGCATTCCTTTTACCAATTACTGCACCAAGGGACAAGTACCGTCGCTGTTGACGAGATCATCATCGCAACGAGTGAATATCCGGATCAGATTCAGCAGGACATGTTGGTAGCCAATGCACTTGCCCAAGCATCGGTGCTCTCGATGGGTCGCACACTCGATGAAGTGGTCGAGGCTGGTACTCCGGTGCCCTTAGCGCTGCACAAGGTGATGCCAGGTAATCGTCCAACAACCGTTCTGATGGCCCAAAGGCTCGATCCATTCACGTTGGGCTCCTTGATTGCACTGTATGAGCACAGCGTTTTTGTTCAAGGTGCCATCTGGGGAATCAATTCATTCGATCAATGGGGCGTGGAGCTTGGCAAGATTGTCGCACTTGGGATTCTTGACGAAATTGAAACAGGACGATCCGCTGATGAAACGCTAGACGCACCTACTCGAGCTTCAATCAAGCAATACTTGAAGTTGAAATAACGTCAGGTGGAGTCCCGGCGCCTTAGGTAACGTTCGAACTCTCGCGCAATCGCCTCTCCCGAGGCTTCAGGTAGTTCAGTGGTGTCCCTAGCCTCTTCGAGTTGGCGAACATAATCGGCAACTTCTTCATCATCTTCGGCTAGCTCATTGACACCAACTTCCCAAGCCCTGGACTCTTCAACCAATTCACCCAACGGCACAGGAATATCTAGTACGTCTTCGATTCGGCGAACTAAGGCGAGTGTTGCTTTGGGGCAAGGTGGTGAGGCGACGTAGTGCGGGACCTGAGCCCACAGGGAAACAGCGGGTATCCCGAACCGAGAACACGCTTCCTGGATGACTCCGACAATCCCAGTGGGACCTTCGTAATGTGAGGGTTCAAGATCGAGGGCGGCACCCAATTGTGAATCCGTTGTGGATCCTGAAACAGGCACGGGCCGGGTGTGTGGGCTGTCGGAGAGCAATGCGCCCAAGGTGATCACCAAATTTACATCCAACTCAGCGGCGAGCCCAAGAATCTCGCGGGTGAATTGCTGCCACTTCATATTGGGCTCGATGCCCTGCACCAAGACTATGTCGCGGGGAAAGAGGGGTATACGGGCTAC
>CAIXFB010000331.1 GCA_903918595.1 uncultured Actinomycetes bacterium | reverse complement strand
GGTCAGATTCGCATTCGGCAACGACGGAAAAACTGCGATCGGTTTTCATAGCATTCCGCGGTACTACGACGGAAAGCCGATGCATTCCACCGATCAATTGGGTCTACCAGTTGCAACGGGTGGATGCGTGCGAATGGCACCAGATGCGGCTGAGCAGCTCTACGAATGGTCGAAAGTGGGGGACAAAGTTGTTGTCCTCCCCTCGCCGTAAACCTGTGGAAAACTGAGGACTTCTGAAAGTGTGGCGCTAGCACTACAGGTGCTTGATTTCCTTGGGGAAATTTGGTGAATCTTCTGAACTATTCGGTCCTCCACAGGCCTTTTCGCATCAACAGAACACAACGACACCCTTCACGTTGTGCCTTGCGCTAGTACGTTTCCGCACATCAACACACAACAACACCTCGCTGCCAACTGGGGTGATTCGCGAAGGGGAACGTGATGTCAAGCACTCTCAATCCACAGCCTGATCACAGCGAAACGAAAGCGGCCCGCCCGAAGTTGCGAGTGTTGCCCGGTGGTTCGAGCCGCACGCTGCGCACAGACCAGCTCTCCCTCGCATTGGAATGGAGCACGGCACCAGGCCTTGCGGCCAGACCACCGGCACCAGGTGATATCCGAGCCCTGCAACCATCAACCACCGACACCAACCAAACGGAGCTGCCCCGCGCTTCGGAATGGGCAGCGCGCATGGCCCGAGCAATTTATGAAGTGTCGATTGGCGAACGTCCTGCGGCCCAGTTATCACAATGGGTTGAGCGGGTTGTCCTAGAGCGAATTAACCTCCGCGGCTCCGCGATGGCCCGTCATCCTGCGATGCGCATGCATCAAGGTGTATCTCGACTGCGCAAAGTGCGCTCAGTACGCGTGTGCACAGTGGCGCCAGGCATCGTTGAAGCCTCAGCAGTCATCGTCGGCATGGAACGTTCTCATGCGGTAGCGCTGCGTATGGAAATCACTGACGGTCGTTGGTTGGTGACCGCTATCGAGATGCGTTAGCGCTTCTTTCGATTCGCTCGCTCGGCCCGACGACGCTCTGCCCGGGAGGCATCTTCGCCAACCTCGACAAACCCATCGCTGTCCAGATCCATTTCACCGTGCATGACTCCACCGTCAGCATCGGGTGCTGAATACTCGACGTGCGCTGGCCGCGAAGGTGCAAGGCCCTTAGCCTCAATTCGAGGTGCAGGTGCAGCCTTACTGGCAGCCACGGCGGCGGCGATACCAGCGGTAGCGGGGCTGCTCGTTGCATCGGCGAGACCCTCAACTGCCTCTGCTGCCTCGTCCGATACCGCCGCAGGAACCTGCACTTCAACGTGGAAGAGGTAACCCACGGACTCCTCTTTGATGCCATCCATCATCGCGGTGAACAGATCGAAACCTTCACGCTGGTATTCGATCAGCGGATCGCGCTGCGCCATGGCCCGCAAACCGATGCCATCACGCAGGTAATCCATTTCGTAGAGGTGCTCACGCCATTTCCGGTCAAGTACGGACAGGATTACGCGACGTTCAAGTTCGCGGGCGACCTCTTCACCAAGTTCTTCTTCCCTGCGGTCATAAGCATTCTGGGCATCATCGACCAATTCAGCGACCAAGAAATCCGAACTCAAACCGGCGCGATCTCCGCCTGAAGCCCGTTCGACTTCATCGATGGTGACACCAACTGGGTAGAGCTGACCCAGGGCCGTCCATAGCTTCTCCAGATCCCAGCCCTCGGGGTAGCCATCACCTGTTGCAGCGCGCACATACCCCTCAACCGTGTCTGAGATGAACGTACGAACCTGCTCTTCGATGTCTTCGCCCTCGAGCACCCGGCGGCGCTCGGCATAGATCACCAAGCGTTGGCGGTTGAGCACGTCGTCGTATTTGAGAACATCTTTACGAATTTCAAAGTTTTGCGCTTCAACCTGACCCTGTGCAGATCGAATGGCATTGGTCACCATCTTGGCTTCAATGGGCACATCGTCGGGAACGTTAAAACGGCGAAGGAAGGCATCGACCATATCTGCCTTGAACAGCCGCATGAGATCGTCTTGCAAGGACAGGTAGAACTGCGACTCACCAGGGTCACCCTGTCGACCAGATCGTCCACGAAGCTGGTTGTCGATTCGGCGGGACTCGTGACGTTCGGTGGACAGCACATACAAACCGCCCAAGCCCACCACCTCATCGTGCTCGGCCTTGACGGCGGCATTCGCTGCGGCTATCGCCTCCGGCCAAGCGGCTTCATAGGCCTCGGCATCCTCAACGGGTGACAGTCCGCGCTGCGCCAGCCCAGACGTTGCCATGTATTCCGGATTTCCGCCCAGCATGATGTCGGTGCCACGACCTGCCATGTTGGTGGCAACCGTCACAGCACTCTTGCGGCCAGCCTGCGCAACGATCGCGGCCTCGCGCTCATGTTGCTTGGCGTTCAATACCTCGTGCGGGACTCCATTTTTCTTCAGCAAACCCGAGATGTATTCCGATTTCTCAACGCTGGTGGTACCAATCAGAATCGGCTGACCAGTGGCATGACGCTCAGTGATGTCTTCAATGACGGCCGCGTACTTTGCCTCTTCGGTCCGGAACACCAGGTCGGCCTCGTCGATGCGCACCATGGGACGGTTGGTCGGAATAGGTACCACGCCTAGGTTGTAAATCTGGTTGAACTCTGCCGCTTCAGTCATGGCCGTGCCGGTCATGCCGCCGAGCTTCTCGTAGAGCCGGAAGAAGTTCTGCAGGGTCACCGTTGCCAACGTTTGGTTCTCGGCCTTGATCTCCACGCCTTCTTTGGCCTCAATCGCCTGGTGCAATCCCTCGTTGTATCGACGCCCCTTGAGGATGCGACCCGTGTGTTCGTCGACGATGATCACCTCACCGTCCATCACCACATAATCACGGTCCTTCTTGAACAAATCCTTTGCACGAATTGCGTTGTTCAAGAATCCCACCAGCGGGGTGTTCACTGTGTCGTAGAGGTTGTCAATGCCAAGCTGGTCTTCTACCTTGTCGATGGCACTCTCAAGGACACCGATCGTGCGCTTCTTCTCATCGACCTCATAGTCCGTATCACGCGAAAGCATGCGCGCCAAGCGAGCAAACTCGCCGTACCAGGTATTCGCCTGATCGGCCGGGCCACTGATGATCAGTGGCGTTCGAGCTTCGTCAATCAGAATGGAGTCGACTTCGTCGACCACGGCAAAGTTGTGACCGCGTTGCACAAGTTCTTCCCGAGACCATGCCATGTTGTCACGGAGGTAATCAAAACCGAACTCGTTGTTGGTGCCATAGGTGATGTCGCAGGCATAGGCGGCCCGACGCTCGGTGGGCGTCATTCCAGAGAGGATGCAACCCACACTCATGCCGAGGAATCGGTGAATTCGACCCATCCACTCAGAGTCACGCTCAGCGAGGTAATCGTTCACCGTCACTACATGCACACCCTTGCCGGAGATGGCGTTCAGGTAGGCCGGAAGTGTGGCAACGAGGGTCTTGCCTTCACCCGTACGCATCTCCGCAATGTTGCCGAGGTGCAGTGCTGCCCCGCCCATAATCTGGACGTCGTAATGCCGCTGCCCCAAGGTGCGTTTCGCCGCTTCGCGGACGGTGGCGAACGCTTCCGGCATGAGATCGTCAAGAGACTCACCTGCGGCATACCGCTCGCGGTACTCGTCGGTCAGTTCCCGAAGTTCTGCGTCAGTGAGGACTGTGAATTCATCCTCGATCGTGTTGACCGAGCGCGCCACAGCTTCGAGCTTGCGGAGCGTCTTGCCCTCACCTGCACGAAGGATCTTGTCGAAAACTCCCACAGTGACGTGCCTTTCAGATCGCTGGATGCTTGAGCGGCATGGTCGACGACGCTCGGCCGCCCTTTCGAGGGGCCATTGCTCCCATCGTAGACGCCCGCTCCACAGTCGCGGTCCCGCATCCGCAGTCAACCCACAACTTGACCAAATAGGCCCGCCGTAGGGCGTACTGGGGGGTATGAACCTGCATCATTTCCGAATCGCAGTCACCGACCTGTTCCTCGCCCGAAGCTGCTCCGGTTGCAGTGCTCTTGGCACCCTCCTGTGCCCCCTGTGCCAGGCCGCGCTTCTCCCCAGACCAGGTGTGCATGAGTTCTTGGTCCACTCCGGGTTGCAGTGGCTGCCTACCGCGTACTCAGGGGCATACCAAGGGGTGCTCCGGCGGGTCCTTTACACCTATAAGGATCACCACATCCCAGAACTGGCCGACCAACTGAGCCCACTCCTCGCAGCGGCTATCTCGGCGGTTCGCGACCATGCCGGCGCAGGGCCGCTGATTCGGGTGGTTCCCGTGCCGAGTCGGCGTGCTGCCATCCGCCGCAGAGGATTCGATCCCGTGCACCAACTGCTCAGATCGATGGAGAGGAGGCAGCTCGGCAGCCACGGTGTGATCGCCCCCTGGTTGCAAGATCTGCGAGGCAGCGGAGCCAGTAAGCGCTTAGATCGCTCCTCGCGACTCCAAGCGTCCAGTGCAGCCTTTGTAGCAACACCTGATGTGGTTGCCGGGACTGACGTCATCGTCGTCGACGACATCATCACGACCGGCAGCACGATCAGCGAAGCAGCCAGGACTTTAGAAAAGGCTGGGTGTCAGGTGCGCGGCGTCGCCGCCATCGCACACACTCTTTAGCCGGGGTAGGCCGGCGATGTCGCGTTGAGCACTTGTGACCACGCCCCGCTTGATCCCTCGTACAGGATTCCATCAGCAGCGCTTGTGAGTGTGGGCAAGCCGGGAGCAGCAGCGATAGCGACCGGCGCTTCCGGGGCACCCTGGGCTAGCACCTGGCCTCGAGCGAGATCGACTTCATAGACCTGCAGCGATCCGGCACTTTCCGATCCCAACACCGCAAGACTTTCAGCGCTCGACCACGATGCATCGACCACTTCAGTCAACTTTGCCTCTACCCGAATAGGTGCATCCACAACGATTCCGATCACGTTTGTTTGTGAAGGTCGGATGATTCGGGCCAGGTAGAGCGTGGTCCGCGGCCCGCGACGCACTATGACGGCCGCTCTGGTGCCATCGCGAGAGGGAACGAGCTGTTGGACCGTTGAATTTCTGGTCAGTCCTTGCACGGTGACCGAAATTGGTGCGCCCGATTCGGGGATCACCAGCAGGCCCTGCTCTGGATCCACTAGCCATAGGGCGCCACTCGGATCGAACTGCAAAGCGGTCGCTCCGGGGAAACTGCCGATCTTCGTGAGTGTGGCGGCAAAGCGCAATGGACCGCGCCACAACGTGCCTTCGGAATCGAAACCTGCAATCTCCTGCGAGAGACGATCAACTGCAATATCGACCAACACGCCTTCATCGCCATTTGCAATGCCAAGTCCAGCCTCACCAGGTGCTGCAACGATTCCTGATGGATCAATGCGCACCACCGCACTCGATGTGATGGCGTAACCGCTGGCTCCAACGGGAAGACCACTCGGATCCACTGCGGACCAAGAATCGCGGGGTTGGGGGCTGGGAGCTCCGGGAACGCTGAGCGGTTGACCACCCGCGGTCACTTCCACCGACTGCACTTCTGGGAGCTGTCGAAGTGTCCACACCAATTGCTGGGAAAGCGCTTGCCTGGTTCGGTCATCAGATAGTTGAACAGAAGCATCGAGTTGCACCTGGGCAACTCCGGATTCGATCAACACAGCGTCAATCGCCAGGCCGGCACCATCAGGGAAACCGGTGCGAACGGCCGGCTCCAACCACTGGCTTGGTCCCTCAATGAGCCGCCTCACCAACGTGCTGGCAAGGCCGGAGCCAATGACCGGAATCATTCGAGGGTCCGGCACGAGTGTGGTGAAAGAAGAGTTGAAAAAGTACAGCGAGTAACTGCGGAAAGCGCGATCGACATCAGCCAAGGAAAGGAGCAATCCTTCGGGGACTCGGTCGATACGCCATTCTCCATCGACCCGATCTAGGCCGAAGTTCGTGCGGAGTTCACTCCCGGGTGTGAGAACGGAGTATGAACCGATCTCACTGATCGCACCCGATTGAGGAGCAACCATCGACACGCCATTCTCAAACTCAGACAATGTTGGGATGCCTTCATACACCGCTACACCTCTTGCGGTGTTCCATCCGGTGCTCGCCTTCGTCGTGAGGTACTGGCGGGCAACGGCATGGTCCCCGTCAAAAGATGCACTGGCCTCCAAGAAACCCTGCACGATTTGACTGGGAGTCATGCCCTCACGCGGCGGTCGGGCGATGACCCGAATGAACTGGTCTTCGCTTGTGCCGGCGATTTGCGCCCCTTGCTCGATTGGTCCTGATGTGGGGACCTGCGCGGTCAGGGTGGATGGCACACTTCCGCACCCGCTCAACACGAGCAACGAGGTGACGAGAGCCGATGCGAGGGCACCAACTCGGATCATGGGATTACCCATCGCGATCACCTGCTTCACGCAAGGCAGCGCCCGTACGTACACGGTCGACGAACACCTCAGGTTCGGGTGCAACTTCCTCGGGCATGAGCAATGGAGAGGAGCGCAATTCCACACCCGGGGCTCTCGGCAGGGTCAAACGAAAACATGCACCCTTCCCGGGCTCTCCCCACGCTTCCAACCAACCGCCATGCAGCCGTGCATCTTCAAGCGCAATCGCGAGCCCGAGCCCGGTGCCACCAGTGGTGCGCGCTCGAGCCGGATCAGCCCGCCAGAACCTACTGAAGACGAGCGAGGATTCACCAGGGCGCAGGCCTACCCCTAAATCGCGCACCGTCACAGCGACGGAGTCGTGGTCACCTGCAAGTTCGACCCGCACACCTCGGGCATCGGCGTGTTCGATGGCGTTATCAAGCAAGTTGCGGATGAT
>CAIXFB010000330.1 GCA_903918595.1 uncultured Actinomycetes bacterium | reverse complement strand
TTGTGCAGAGCTTCCAGAAGTCCATGTACCAGACAGCACTTCTTCTTAACCGGCCAGACCGCGTGGCCATGAAGGAAGCAATTGTTGCTGGAGTTGCGTACTCAAAGGCACCATTGGAGTCTGCACTGGCGACGAACATGCCGTTCTACTTCTCCTCGCTGACACGGGCGCAGGTTCAGAAGTGGGCCGATCTGGCACAAGCAGCAGGCCAAGTCACTTCCGCACCGGATGTGCGCGGAATCCTCTTGGTTCAGCCCAAAACAATTAAGTAGTTCAGTTCATTGATGGGGGTGGACCGTAAGGTCCACCCCCATCAGTCTTTTGTCAGTCTTGTTGCAAAGTGGTGCAATGCCCTGAAGGATTCAGCAGTGAAACGTCCACTCGACGTTGCGAAGGAGGTGCGGGGTGACAACTTCTATCGGACTTGGTGATATCCCCATCTCCTCTGAGGAGAACGGTGGGGCAGCGAACAATCAACGTCAAATGACAGCTGTCCGCAAAGCATTAATGATCTTGGCCGCATTTCGGGGAGGCCCTGAAGAACTCGGGTTGAGTGAACTCGCACGGCGGGCAGGAGTTCCCAAATCGACAGCCTTTCGTCTCCTTGCAGACCTTGCAAGCGCTGGTTTTGTGGAGCGCTCTGGTTCCACATATCGTCTGGGACTCTCGCTCTTCGAACTCGGGTCACGGGTGAGTTTTAATCGACCCAATGGCCTCCGTGAGGTGGCAATGCACGACTTGAGCCAGCTGTATGTCCAAACAGGGCTCACCGCTCACCTTGCAGTCCTGTCGGGCTCGGAAATCATCTGGGTGGAGCGGGTCGGCAAACCCCCCAAGCCCGGCGTGATTGAAGTCCCCGGAGCGCGGATCACAGCGACCTGTACCGCTCCGGGCAAAGCAATCATCGCCTTTTCAGCACCTGCAGATGTGATCTCAATCATGAAGAAGCGGATGAAGCGACTCACCCCGTATTCCATCAATGAGCCAGGTCGGCTCGCTCAGGAAATTTCTGCAATTCAACAGTCGGGCGTTGCTCACGAGCGAGAAGAAACAGCTTTAGGCCGAATGGGCCTAGCCGCACCCATCCTCAACAATGGCTGGGCCATCGCCGCGATTGGTGTGAGCGGGCCACTCAAAGGGACCAACTGGCAGTTTGCTGAGGCTCAGATTCGACAAGCGGGTACGAACGTCTCCCGATTGTTTTCATTGGTCAAAGGAGACGACGAAAGCGCGCTTGGGATCTTTACAGGCGCAAGCCAGGCGGCAGTGGGTGGCCAAACGCCATGAGGCCAAACGCTTCATACTTTGGCTCTGCAACATTTGAACCGTGATTTGCTCCGGTGTGGAGATCGCGCCAAAAACGCTGGAAGGGATTGTCCAGTGACATTGCCGCCCCACCCGCATGTCGCATCAACTCGTCAATAACACTGACCGCTCGCTGAACAGCGCGAACCTGATTGCGCCGAACCTCGACAATGAGATCCATGGGAATTTCCTCACCCTTCTGGGCCAGATCCCAAATGCGACCGATGTCATGCAGGAAGTGAACGCGACCCGCATCCAATTCAGCCGATGCAATCGCAAGGGCTGAAAGTTGATGGGGATCACGTGAGACATCGTGGTTCAATCGTGTTTGCCGATCACGCGAATATGCCACGAACGCATCGAGTGCGCCTTGTGCGATGGAGAGCGTTCCAGCCGCAATAGTTCCGGAAAACATGATGGTGAATGGCATGCGATACAAAGCCGAATCCCCTCGGCCAGCAGCCCGAGCCGCTGCTCCAGACATGATGTCGCGTGGATCAATGACGCGGTAGTCGGGAATGAACGCATCTTCCACAATGACGTCGTAACTTCCTGATCCAGAAAGCCCTGCAATCCGCCATTCTTCCGGCGCGTGGCGATAGTCGGATTTCGGCAGGAAGAAGTGTCGGACGTGCGTTTCGAAGGGACCAGGAGTGCCTTCTTCATCAACGATGAGCCCGCCGAGGACAGTCCACTCGCAGTGCGTCGTTCCTGTTGACCAAGGCCACCGACCATTGAAAATGTAACCGCCTTCTACTTTGCGAGCCCGGCCGAATGGGGCGTATGGGGAGGCCACCCACACATTGGGATCTTCGCCGTAGATCTCTTCTTGGAGTCGACGATCTGCAAGCGCGACCTCGAACGGATGGACACCAACCACGCCAGTTACCCAGGCTGCGGAACCGGAATATCTACCGACCTCGTGCAAGGCGTTGAACCAGTCGAGGGGGGAAGCCTCATAGCCGCCATAATCACGAGACTGCAGCAGACGCATTACGCCGGAGGAGCGAAGTGCCTGCGCAATCTCATCGGGGAGGCGTCCCATTCGGTCCGCTTCGTCGGCGTACTGGTCAAGAAGTGGCCCGATTTCAATGACGTTGTCTCGGACTGTGTGAAGGTCAATATCCATGATCGCCATACGAAACCCTTAGTTGTTTTCGACGAAGTCAGTGACGACTCTGTTGAATTCGTCTCCATGCTCCAACATCATCCAGTGGCCACATCTGTTCACGATGACGGCTCGCGAATTGGCGATAGCGGTGACGAGCATGAGGGCATTCTCATAAGGGACGACCCGATCGTCTCGGCCGTGCATGATCAGCGTGGGAGCGGTGATGCTCATGACCTGCTCCATCGTTGCGAACCCGCGGCGGTGTGCCATGCCTGCGATGAAGTTGGCAAGGTGGTCAGGGCGCGACATCGCTACCTTGCTCCGCTGCTCAACCAACGCGTCGGTAGCGAAGGTGGGATCGAAGGTGAAGATATTCACCATCTGGCGCATTCCTTCAGGAGATGGGTCCCGGTAACCAGCCTGGAGCAACTTCAATCCTTCAGAAGGTCCATTGCCTGCATTGAAATAACGAGGGCCCGGAGCACCGGCGCCCATTGTCATGAGGTGTGAGACCCGATCCGGGTACTCGGCGGTGAGGCGGAGTGCTGTGGCCCCACCCATGGAGTTTCCCACAATGGCAGCCTTTTCGATGCCGAGAGCATCGAGCAGGGCCACTGCATCCTTGACATGGTCACGGTCTTCCCAGGAAACCGCTACCGACCGGCCCCAGCCGGGCATATCGGGGGCAATACAGCGGAATTTCGTGGAGAGATCCTGCATATTCTTTCCGAAATTGCTCCACCCGGTTGCGCCCGGTCCGCTGCCGTGCAGCAGAAGCAATGGAATCCCTTCACCAGCTTCGTTGAAGTAAACCTCCCCTGTGGGGATCTCAACTGTCTTGCCGGTTGATTCGTCGGTAAGGACCTCAGGTGCCATGACTTTGGATCTCCTTCTTCATTGACCACTCGGTAGAAGCCCTAGCGTCGGTCATCAGGAGGGATATTTCCAGCGATGTTTGCCACTATGCGGAACGGGCTACCTCTGGAGTTGCATCGTGCGGGTCGTCCATGTGCCGCAGGGACCATTTGCCTCGGAGGGAGACCAGTGCAATCCCGGCCAAGAGGGTCCCGACACTGGCGAGAACCACGGCGGTTCGCGGACCGAGTGAGTCGGCTAACGCACCCATAACCGCAGCCCCAATGGGAATGGACAACATGAAGGTCATTATTCGAACGGCAATCACGCGCCCACGAAGCCGATCAGCAACAATCATTTGAATCGAGGTGTTGCTGGCGGACATGCAGATCAGGAATCCACCTCCGACGAGCAGTAGGGCCCCGGAGGCAACCGCCACGTTGGGAGCGAGTGCGAAAATGAAGAGCCCTACAGCACAACTCAAAATTGCACCCATGGCAAGTTTCGAAAGCCCGACCACATGTCCCCAGCCCGCCATGATCGGAGCGGCGAGCAGTGCTCCGATGCCCATGCACGCACTCATGATTCCCAATTGCGCCGGACCGACATCGAAGACGCTCCCGGCGAAAACCACGGTCATTTGGACGATCGGATTGACAAACATGCCGGTGAGCAAGCTCAGTAGAAGAGCGACGACGATGCCTGGCTGACGAGGGATGTATCGCAGTGCCTCGGCGAAGAGTTGGAAACCGCTATCACTGTTTCTTGTCACGGGAGCGGACTTCGGCAGGCGGATCAATGCGAGAGAAAGAATGACTGCGGCGAAGGACAGTGCGTTAACAAACAGCGCCCATGATGGTCCGACGGTTGCAATGAGAATTCCCGCCACAGCAGGCCCGATGGCACGTCCGGCATTGAACTGTAATGAGTTCAGGGCCACGGCTGATGTCAAGTCGGTTCGTGGAACGAGGTCGTAAACGAAGGCCTGCCAGTTGGGCATATTCAATCCGTTGAAGATGCCCACTCCGGTGACAGCGAGCAAGATCGGCAACGGCTCTGAGCCACCCCAGGCAACCACGGCCCACAGGATGAAGGCGCTCGCCGCTAATCCACTTTGGGTGATGAAAAGCATTGTCCGGCGGCTATGCCGATCGGCAAGAATGCCGCCCCAGGGCCCAAAAATCACCTGTGGGACGAATTGGAAAACTGCGACCATGCCCACCCAGAGGGCACTGCCGGTCATTTGGAAGATCACATAGGGAACGGTGAGATTGGAGATCCAACTTCCAGCGTTTGAAACAAGTGCACCCGACCAGAACAAGCTGAAGTTTCGATGACGGAAGGCACGCAACGAATAGCGAAGTCCTGCGACCTCCTTGGTTATCTCTGCTGTGGTCAAGCTGGGTCACCTGAGTCGATAAAGGCTCTCAGCACACCTGAGAATTCTGCTTTGCGCTCGAATGGAACCCACAACCCGGTTCGTCCGAATATGTGCACCTGCACGTCGGGGATTCGGGTGAGCATGAACAGTGCATTGTCGTATCCCTGAACTCTGTTGTCACGACCCCAAACGACCAGCGTTCTCGCCTTGATTTGGTCCAGGTCTTTCCAGACAGGCTCATTGACGGTTCTGATCCCGTGGCCCTCGGGTGCATTGGTCATGAATTCAGGCTGGATGCTGGCGTCGTAGCGCTCATCGATGATGTCCTCGGTGATGCATGAGGAATCAAAAACGATCATGTCTAGGTAGTCTCGCATGCGCTCACGGGTAGGTCCTGTGCCACCGTAGTAAGACGCGATGACCTTCTGCCCTTCCGAGGGAGAAGGTGTGAACATGGGTAGCCCACCCGCTGAACTCACAAGAATGAGTGACTCGACTCGGTCGGGTGCTTCGATGGCCATTTTGATTGCTGCCGCACCCCCGGTTGCCATACCCAAGACGTGCGCCTTGTCTACATCAAGCGCCGTGAGCATCTCGAGGAAGGATTTTGCGTAGAAGGAGTACCTGCCTCCTGAAATTTCGGGCCGATCAGAGAGCCCATAGCCGGGCAGATCGACGATCAGGACACGGAAACTCCGGCTCCAGTCGTCGAGGTTGTAACCGAAGTTCCCCCACCCGAATGCTCCAGGAGCGCCACCATGAATACAGAGCAGAACCGGACCGCTGCCCGCTTCGTGATAGTGAATGCGGCCTACGGATGTCTCGACGAACCTGCTGGTGGATTCAAAGGTTGCTGTCGTTGGGTCAGACCCTGACATGAGCGGGCACCTCGTGTCCGAATGTGGAAAGCCCGTAACCGTTGAAGACAGCCTGGGTCTGGTTACTGGCGTGGTGAAGGGCTGTTTGAGCTCCTCGCCAGAAACGCTGAAGCGGATGCTTGAGGTGAATAGCGCCGCCGCCGCTCAGTTTGAAAACGTCATCTGCTGCGCTGACTGCTCGATGCGAGGCTGCGAGCTGATTGCGACGGACGCGAAGACGATCTTCGAACGAGGGCACTTCGCCTCGGTCACATTGATCCCAGATTGCTTCCATATCTTGGAGCACATGGGTGATGCTTGCGTCGATGTCTGCTGCCGCGGCCCCAACGGCAACCAACTGACTCGGATCAAGGTCAGCACGTCCGTTTCTTGTTTCGCGACCGCGTGACCAGTCGATGAAAGCATTGAGACTGCCTTTCGCCAACCCCAAGGTCCCGGCCGTGATGATGCCCGAGAAGACAAGGTTGCGAGGCAAGCGATAGAGCGTGGATTCATGCCGAACTGGATCGTGTCCACCGGTGCCTTCTGCCAGACCAGCCGTGTCAATCACGCGGTAGGTCGGGACAAAAAGATCCTTCACGATGATGTCTTTACTCCCGGTGCCTTTGAGCCCGAAAACTTCCCAACTGTCGTGAAGGATTTCATAGTCCTGCCGGGGTAACACAAAGTGTTTGGGAAGCGGATCGATCACTTCGTCGTTCGCATTGACGACCATGCCGCCGAGGACAATCCATGTGCAGTGGTCTGTTCCGGAAGAAAATCCCCAATGTCCGTTGAGAATGTAGCCACCATCAACCACCTTTGCTCGCCCGAGTGGGGCGTACGGCGAGGCTATCCAGGTATCAGGGTCATCAGCCCAGAGCTCTTCTTGCAGCTGACGGTGTCCGTGGGCCAGGCCGTGTGGATGCACTCCCACGACACCAGAAATCCACCCTGCATTCCCATCGAGTGCGCCGACCTCTATGACGGCCCTGAAGTAATCGCAAATGTGCGTTTCGAGACCGCCAAAATCGCGCGGTTGTGTCATCCGTGTGATTCCGGTCTTCTTGAGGGTCTGCACTGTTTCATCGGTCAGTCGCCCCAAATCATCGCCCTTGATGCCGTTGTCGCGTAGAACGTCAGCATGTGCCGCTATTGATTCGGAAACGCTTATGGTCTCCGGGCATGTCTTGGTGTTTGTCTCCGACTCAACGAACATGGCAGTCGTCATGACCTATTCCCTTTCAACGGATGGAGTGCATGAGATGAGATGGGGGGATCAATTCTTTGGAGTTTCCGCTTCAGTGCGAGCTGTCTGACGCTGGTGACCCCAGTAGTGAGCATCTGAATAGCGGGTGGGGCGCCAGGTGTCTTCATCGATGGTGATGCCTCCAACGCCGTACTCGACTCCGAATCCAGACGGTGAACCAACGTAGAAAGACACCATTTTGTCGTTGGTGTGCCGCCCGAGAGTCGAGAAGAGCGGCGCCGCTCCTTCCAAAACCTTGTCGTAGGCGCGACCCACGATGTCCATATCCGTGACTTCAAACATCAGGTGGCCGAGCCCAAGATTCCTTGATAGCTGTCCGATCGCCATCGAGTGGTGCCGAGGGTTGCAGTGCAAGAACTTGCCGGCACCGCCGGTCGGGAAGTCGATGTGGTCACTCAGGCGAAATCCCAAAACATCCTGGTAGAGGTCCGCGTACGGCTTCTCTTCGGAGACTGCTTGGAATGCGTGGCCGAGGCCAAAGTCTTCTGCAACGAAGGTTGCGTCAGTCGGTGAGACGAATCTCGCGGTGGCGTTCCGCAGCGACCAGAAGAATTCAAGGTCAAAGCCGCCATCGATATCGCGGACTGTCACGTACTCGTCAACCATTCGATCGTCAGCCTGCTCCTTGGATGCCCTGACGGGAGCAAACCCTGCGTCAGCGAGACGCTTTTCGATTGCCGCCAAACCCTCTGCAGTGCCACAGTCCCAACCAAGAGCGCTAAGTCCTTCATTTGGGCCCTTGCGAATGTCGAGGCGGTAAGCGTAGGAATCCATGCGAAGTTTGAGCTGCGAATCGGTGCGCTCGGCTGGCATGAAGCCCAGCAAGTCACAGCCGAAGGCTTCCCAAGCATCCAGATCATTCGTTTCGATTCGCGCATATCCGAGCTGCTCGACCTTGCCAGTCACTTTTCCTCCTCGTGGGACTACCGATAGGGCGATGGTGGGGCTGCAACCAAGGACGAAGCAATGCTCGTGTGCCGTATTGCGGAAAACCACGGATTCTGGCATTTCGTGCTTTTCGTCATTTTCAGGAAAATGTGCAAAGTCCTTGCCTATCGCCGGATCAGAGGCTAATCTGCACCAGTCCCGAATAGTGGAATCGAGTTCCGGAAAATGGTAACGATTCATTTTCCGGAAACGAAGGAGTTCCCGCATGACTATGACATCGATGATTCACGCTGATGCCAAGAAGTCTGTCATTGGCCGCGTTTTTGACATCCTCGAGTGTTTTGGTGACCAGCCGGAGCAGACAATCAGCTCCCTCTGCACGCAAACCGGCCTCCCGCCCGCGACGGTTCATCGCATGCTTGCTGCCCTCTCAGAATGGGGTGCAGTTGAACGGTGCTCACGAGGTACGTATCGACTTGGCATGCGTTTGTGGCGTCTGGGATGGGGCGTTCCCGAGATGCGAACCCTCAAGGATGTTGCTCGCCCAGTCTTGGTGGATCTGCACCGAGTAACCGGTGAAATGGTTGCTGTGTGCTCAAAAATGGGATTCGAAATAGTTGTGGCTGATGTGATCGCAGGCCAGTCAGCAGTGACTTTGGATGCCTGCTCACGAAGGGTGCCAATGCGGGATTCAGCCCCAGGGGATGTGTACATGGCCTTTGGTGGAGTGCACTCTTCGGAAATGGTGGAGAGTCTCGATTTCGCAGCACGCCAGCGACTCCACGAAATTCGACACAATGGGTTTGCCGTACGCCGTTCCAACTCACCAGAAGGCATGACCTGGTTGGCAGCTCCAGTGATCGACGAAGTGGGCAGCGTGCGTTCAACGCTCGCAATGATCGTGCCGGACGAGCGCGTGAACGTCACGGCGATGGGTCGAGTGCTTGTCGAAGCAAGCCGCCGAGTTTCGGCGAGTTTTCACTCCCTCGTGACTCACATCTCGTAGTCGATTCCCATTCCTTATGTCCGTACTCATCAAAGCCGCCCAGACAATTGAAGTGCTCGGCGCATCTGAAAACCCAACTCGGCTATCAGACATTTGTGATTCTTTAGACCTACCGAAATCCTCGGTGCACAGACTCCTCAACGAGTTAGTTGATCTCGGTCTAGTGAACAAGTGCCCAGATGGTGGTTATGCGGTGGGCCACCGACTGCTCCGTTGGGGACAGTATGCGGAGTCCTATGTAGGGCTTCGCAGCCTTGCCACCCCGATCATCCGTCGATTACGTGATCAAACCGGTTATACGGTAATTCTCGCAGTGCCAGCGGGTCCCATCCGAACGATCGTGGCGGTAGAGCCGGGTAGAACCATGCGACCAGTCATGCTGCCTGTTGGTCATCAAGGCACACTCGGTCTTGGTGCATCTGGGAAAATTCTTTACGCATATGCAACTGACCAGGTCAAAGAACAAGCCTTGCAATTGCTCAGCAATCATGAGCGAGAGCTGTTATGCCAGCCAGATGAATTCTCCGCCATTGTTGAACAGGGTTGGGCATCGAGTTTCGGCGAGATGGAGCCTGATGTTGCAGGCGTTTCCGTTCCCATCCTGTCGAGAAATCAATGCGTGGGAGCGCTGGTGCTGGCTGGCTCAGTTGAGAATCTGACACTTGAAGCCATGGCTGACGTCTTGCAACCGATGCGTGAAGTCGCCGATCACATCGCACGAGAAGCTTTGGGAAGCCAGACATGACGAAAGGGTCAGTGCCGCAGTGAGAGAATCTGACACCCGGGGGTCTGCACTTGATGACCTCGTCGTTCTTGACATTGCAACACTTTTTGCCGGCCCTACGGCGGCCACAGTGCTCGGCGACTTTGGCGCAAGGGTGATCAAGATTGAACACCCGAATCGCCCGGATGCAGCGCGCACGCATGGCGAAAGCAAGGACGGCAAAGGTCTGTGGTGGACGGTACTCAGCCGAAACAAAGAGGCAATGACACTTGATCTGTCTTCACCAGACGGACGAGAGATATTCCTGAATCTGGTGAAACGCGCTGACATCATCATCGAGAATTTTCGGCCAGGAACACTCGAAAAATGGAATCTGGGATACGACGTCTTGAGTGAGGCGAACGAGAGAATCATCTTGACGCGCGTCACTGGATTTGGCCAGGTGGGGCCCCGCTCTGGTGAACCTGCGTTCGGGACCATTGCTGAAGCAATGAGTGGCTTTGCCCACTCAACCGGTCAAGCCGATGGGCCACCCACATTGCCCCCGCTAGCGCTCGCAGACAACATCAGTGGACTAGCAGCTGCCATTGCAACGCTGACCGCTGTT
>CAIXFB010000329.1 GCA_903918595.1 uncultured Actinomycetes bacterium | reverse complement strand
ATCTTGCGTCCCGAATGACCAAATTTGGACACTTCGGGGACAGGATTGAATGGATTGAATAGACAGACAGGTGGATAGATAGAGTCCCGAGCATGGTCTCGGGCGCTGGAGTGCAGTCGGTCGATGTGCACCTTTTCGCTGCCGCGAGAGCCGCCGTCGGCAGCCCACATGTGCAGGTGGAACCAGGCACCCTTGCCACGGTCTGTGCCGAACTCGATGCCCGATATCCGGACTTCGCGGCCGTCCGGCCACGGTGTTCATTCCTGCTCAATGAGGTCGCCATGCACGGCGACCCAGCCACGATTGAAATTCCGGCGGGGTCCCGCGTGGACGTGCTCCCGCCTTTTGCTGGCGGCTAAAGCCCAGACTCGCTGAAGGTCAGCCTCCGATAGCTGACATTGGCCGCGCTGGCTGAATGAAACTCGCATCGTTAATCCCGTGACCTGGCAACTTGGATCGGGTGACCTGATGCAAAATCTGCTCGATCCCCTCGCGCCGGGCCGCGTCGTCCAAGCTTGTATCCCGAACAACGGCCCGCACGTCGGTTTCCTCGGCTGAGAACAGGCAGTTTCGGAACTGGCCATCAGCGGTCAGGCGCAGGCGATCGCAGGCAGCACAAAACGGCCGGGACACGCTCGCGATGATGCCCACGGTTGCCGGGCCTCCATCAACGTAGAACTCTTCAGCGGGAGCAGAGCCGCGGCCTTCAACCGGGGTCAGCGTGAATTCAGCGCTGAGCATCTCGAGGATGTCGTCGGCGGTGATCATTTTTGGTCGGGCCCACAGGCCACCAGCATCGAGTGGCATCTGTTCGATGAAACGTAGGTTCCAGCCGTTATCGAGTGCATGACGCAACAGCGCCACGGCTTCGTCGTCGTTCACTCCGCGCATGAGAACCGAGTTCACCTTGACCGGTAGCAATCCCGCAGCCTTGGCGGCCTCGATGCCGGCGATCACATCATCGAAACGATCTCGGTGGGTCAATGCCTTGAAGC
The DNA here is from genome assembly GCA_903918595.1 of uncultured Actinomycetes bacterium. Lineage (GTDB taxonomy): Bacteria > Actinomycetota > Actinomycetes > S36-B12 > S36-B12 > CAIXFB01. Next base: position 2,809 of record CAIXFB010000329.1, on the reverse strand, counting down.
GATCACGATCAAGGGTGTCAAGACTGACGTTCACCCGCTGGAGTCCGGCATCAGCGAGAGGTTGCGCCAGATCCGTGAGGCGTAAAGCGTTAGTGGTCAACGATATTGACGGAGCATGAGGTAGTGCGTAGATGCGCTTGACCACGTCGACGATGTCTGGGCGCAAGAGCGGTTCGCCACCGGTGAGACGCACCCCATCAATTCCCATCGACGTTGCAACATCGAGCACCAACATCAGTTCATCGGTGGTGAGCAGATGATCGCCGGGAATCCAGTCAGAGAAATCAGCTGGCATGCAGTAGGTGCAGCGCAGGTTGCAGCGATCGGTAAGTGACACACGTAGATCGCGATGCACCCGGCCAAAGCCGTCAATCAGCGAACTCATGCGCAATTCACCCACTCATCGGTTCCATCAGCGAAGACCTGATGCTTCCACACTGGCAACCGCTCCTTGGTCAAATCAACTAAAGCCGTGCACGCTGCGAAGGCTTCTTGTCTGTGGGCGCTGCTCACGGCAGCAACGAGCGCCGACTCCCCGATCGCGATCGGGCCGACGCGGTGCACCACTGCTATCGCAAGCACTTGGTGCTCAGCGGCGATCTGCTCAGCAACCTCAAGAAGTACCGCAGCAGCAGTGGGATGACCCTCATAGGTGAGCGTGGCCACGGCACGGCCATGGTCGTGATCGCGCACGTCACCGGAGAAAGTGACGACCGCTCCGGCCTCGGGCAGATTGACGAGCGCGCGCACTCGATCTGCGTCGATCGGTTCCTCACCCACGTGCACAAGAGAAATCTGTGCGGGGATCACCTGTGCCATTTGCCCATTATTGGCCTACTCTGCTGATCATGCGTGAGGTACTCCCAGCTTTGATGGATGTGCACCAACGAGGTGGCTCCGCCGCGATGGCCACCGTTGTGCGGACTTGGCGCTCGGCTCCGCGTCCGGCTGGCGCCTCCATGCTGGTGACAGATCTCGATGAGGCTGTGGGTTCGGTGAGTGGCGGTTGCGTTGAGGGGGCCCTTTTTGATCTGGGCCAAGAAGTCCTTGCAAGCGGTGAGCCGGTGCTCGAAACCTATGGAGTGAGCGATGACGACGCGTTCTCGGTAGGTCTCACCTGCGGTGGAATTATGGAGATCTTTGTTGAGAAGGTCGATGAGGCCTCGTGGCCAGAGTTACCCGGCATCGCTGCCAGCATCGCGCAAGAAGAACCTGTAGCGGTCGCCACGATTGTGCGTGGACCCCATCACGTGGGCAAGCATCTCGTGGTTCGCCCCGAAGGCAGCGAAGGCAGTCTGGGAACCACGCGCCTTGATGACACGGTGCGTGAAGACGTGATTGGCATGCTCGCCTCGGGGACCACGGGTTTTTTGCATTACGGCCCCGAAGGAGAAAGGCTCGGTGAAGGCCTCGATGTTTTCGTTGCGAGCTACGCCCCGGCGCCCCAGATGTTTGTCTTCGGTGCCATCGATTTTTCCGCCGCATTAGTTCGAGTGGGCAAAGTCCTCGGGTTCAGGGTGACTGTGTGTGATGCTCGGCCCGTTTTTGCCACCGCCAAACGTTTCCCCGAAGCCGATGAAGTTGTGGTCGATTGGCCACACCGTTGGCTGGCATCACAGGAGGTAGACGAGCGTACGGTGATCGCGGTACTCACCCACGACCCAAAGTTTGATGTCCCGGCCATCAAGGCTGCGTTGCAGACCAACGCTGGCTATATCGGCGCGATGGGTTCGCGGCGCACCCACGAAGATCGACTCATCCGATTGAAAGAAGCCGGTCTTACCGACGATGAACTCGCGCGCGTGCACTCACCGATCGGTCTTGATCTCGGGGCACGCACCCCGGAGGAGACTGCAATTTCTATTGCGGCGGAGATCATCCAGTCACGATGGGGCGGCAGCGGCCAGCACTTGACTCAGTTGTCCGGACCGATCCACCCAGGCGCAGCTCGATGAGGACAGCCGGCCTGATCCTGGCGGCCGGCGAAGGCAAACGCTTCGGTGGACCAAAAGCCCCAGCTGTCATAAACGGTGAACGCTTGATCGACTCCGCGGTGCAAGTGCTCGAAGGTGCGAGATGTTCACCCATCTATGCGGTGCTCGGCGCATGGGTCGGCGACGTGCCCGGTGCAGAGATCATCCTGAATGAGCAATGGTCGGAAGGGATGGGTTCCTCTTTACGCGTTGGCCTCACCCATCTCATCGATACCGATGTTGATCGCGTTCTGGTGACCCTCGTCGATTTACCAGGACTCACCGCGAGTGCATGCGAGCGCGTTCTCGCCTCTCCTGGTGAACTCGTGGCCGCAACCTATGACGGCGTGCGCGGACACCCTGTTCTTTTCGCCCGGTCCCACTGGCCTGCAGTGATCGACACCGCACATGGAGACGAAGGCGCCCGAAAGTTTTTACAAGGACGCACCGACATCACGCTGATTGAAGTTGGTGATGTGGCTAGCGGTGAAGACCTGGATTCACCTATCGATGGAGACAAGCGCTGAATGTGATTCGTGGTTTGGCAGAGCGCCTGAAGTGAAGGTAATCGCGGCTATCGCGATCATCATCGCCCCGCTAAATCGAATTGCAGCAAAAGTTGCCAGCGAAGACTTCTCCCACATGATGTAACCCATGACCAACACCATCGCAGCAATGGCGATGGCGAGCGGGACTCCCGCGCCATGAACCGTGGCCATGGCCACGATCATCAGAGGCAAACAGGCGCTGATGCACGAGAGCGCGTAACGCACTCCGGCTCGAGAGGGAGCCTCCGTGAGTGGCAGTGCCCGGCAGGCACGCAGGTGCCGCGATGT
>CAIXFB010000328.1 GCA_903918595.1 uncultured Actinomycetes bacterium | reverse complement strand
TTCCGCAAGCTACAAATGGTGTGCTCGCTGCCGTTCCAGCTGAACGCGCCGGAATGGGATCTGCGGTAAACGATGCGGTAGGTGAACTTGGTGGCTCTTTTGGTGTGGCGATTCTTGGCGCCACATTGTCATTTGCCTATCGGCAAAACATTGAAGAAGCAATCACGGCTGCGGGTGCTGCCGCCCAGCAACTACCAACATCAGCACTCGATGCTGCGCGGGAGTCATTGGCAGCTGCATCGATTCAAGCGGGCCAACTGCCCGATGGAGTTGGCGACGTGTTCCGGCAAGTGGCCGGTCAAGCGTTTGTTTCAGGGATGGCGCTCGCGCTTCTCGTGGGTGCGGGCATCACTGGCCTCGGCCTACTTATTGCCTGGCGCCGGTTCCCGGTGCGCGTTGAACCCGTGGAGGAGTAGTCAGCGCCCAAAAGACAACTGCCGAGGCCGCCGCAACGTTCAGGGAATCCACGCCCGCATGCATGGGGATGCTCACTCTGGTGTCGCTGGTGGAAAGTGCCGAGTCGGTAAGTCCCTCACCTTCGGTTCCGAAGACGAGTGCCAATCTCTCGGGTGGATGCGCAGCTAGATCATCGAGATTGATCGAGGTGTCAGTGCGCGGGCTCAGGGCAGCAATTGTAAATCCTGCGGCGCGAAGTTCATCAAGTCCAGCCGGCCAATTCTCGATGCGGGTCCAAGGGATCTGAAAAACCGTGCCCATAGAAACCCGCACGCTGCGCCGATAGAGCGGATCCGCGCAGCGAGGTGTCACCAAAATCGCATCGATCCCAAGGCCGGCCGCTGACCTGAAGATCGCACCGACATTGGTGTGATCCACCAAATCCTCAAGAATGACGATTCGAGTTGCGCCTGCAACCACGCTGGCAACTGAAGGTAACTCCGGTCGATGCATCGCAGCGAGTGCGCCTCGATGAACATGGAATCCGGTGAGCGATTCCAGGACCACGCGATCACCGACAAAGACGGGGATGCCGTTCGGCTCAAGAGCGCCGATCGATTCGAGCATCGGATGCATCCGATCAAGCCAGGAATCCTGCATCAATATCGAGCGCGGACGATGCCCGGCCTCTACTGCGCGCTCAATTACAGATGCGCTCTCGGCGATATACATCCCCGAAGCTGGCTCGTGGCGCATGCGCAATGCAACGTCGGTCAGGTTGCGGTAATCAGTGAGGCGATCGTCGTCGGCGGCATCCACGGCGATCACAGGCATGGCTGGATCATCTCAGTCTTGGTAGAGATGCGAGACAGCGGTGAGCATCAGTTTGCGCTGGAGACCTGCGCTCCGGCTGCCCGCTGCACGGAAAGTTGCACATCGTTACCAGCAACGCAGGAAAGCACATGCCCGCCAGCTGACTTATCGGCGGTGAGCCCGTGCAGGTGCAGGCCTGGCGCACCAGTTCCGGCTACGTCATTTGCAGTACGAAAACCCATGAGCACTGCTCGCTTTTGACCCAGTTGGAAAACCGTCTGGTTGGCAACCACCTCGCCCAGAGGTTTGTAGGGCTTGGTTTGAGCTGGCACGCTGCGAGTCACGAGGTCGGTGAAAGTT
>CAIXFB010000327.1 GCA_903918595.1 uncultured Actinomycetes bacterium | reverse complement strand
GGGATGCCCTCATCAAGACGGCCGACTTCACCCTCGGCGCATTCATGGAGAAGTTCGAGAGGGAGTTCGCCGACTACATCGGCTCGCCCCACTGCCTCGCGACGAACAACGGAACCGACGCCCTCATCCTCGCGCTCAAGGCGCTCGGTATCGGCCCGGGCGACGAGGTCATCACGCCGTGCAACTCGTTCTATGCCACCACCGGCGCGATCGTGGCGGTCGGTGCCACCTCGGTCTTCTGCGACGTCGACGAGCGCTTCCAGGCCGATGTCGACGACATGGATCGACGGGTGACGCCGCGAACGAAGGCGCTGCTCCCGGTTCACTGGGCCGGCGCTTCGCCCGACATGGTGAAGGTCATGGACCTCGCCCAGTCGCACGGCCTCCTCGTGCTCGAGGACGCCTGCATGGCCATCGGCGGCAAGGTGCATGGCCAGAGCCCGGGGACCTTCGGCGATATGGGTGCCTTCAGCATGCACCCGCTCAAGACCCTCAACGTCATGGGCGACGGCGGCATGGTGATCACCCAAGACGAAGATCGCATGCGCTGGATGCTCAAGTACCGCAACCACGGCATGGTCGACCGCGACCACATCGACATGTGGGGCGTGAATATGAGACTTCAACCCCTGCAGGCCGTGGTCGCCTCCCACATGCTCACCTCACTCGATGAGCGACTCGCCCGGCGTCGTGAGATCCAGCGAACATATGACGAACAGCTCTGTTCCATCGGGCCGTCGATCGTCGTGCCCCCGCGTGTCGACTGGAACCCGGAGACGGTGTCGCTCTACATGTTCCAGGCTGACAATCGTGATGACCTCATCGCGCACTTGGTCGCCAACGGAGTCGAGGCCAAGGTGCACTACCCAGTTCCGCTGCACCTGCAGAAGCCTGGACACGAGCTGGGTTACCGGTCGGGCGATCTGCCGGTTGCAGAGTCGCAGGCAACTCGTCTGGTCACCCTCCCTGCGCATGAGTATTTGACGGAACCTCAAGTGAAAATGGCGATGGGTGTTGTTGAGGACGCCCTAGCGCGTCGGTAGAAACGGTCGAGATGGACGAGATTCAGGGTTTCCGGCAGGACGATTCGTCAAGGTCCCCAACCTTCTACCCTGAGACACCCACCAACTCAATTTCACGCGAGCAAATTGAGGCACTCAAAGTGGTTGCATCGAAGGGAGGGGGAGTGGCGAGGCTCTGCCTGCACTCGTCTCCCGAGGCCGCCATGCACATCATGGTGATCGCCCAGACGTCAGGCAGGTACTGGCGGCCCAAGAAGCACGTGACGAAAATGAAGTACTTCACCGTCCTTGAGGGCAAAATGGCCGTTGTCGAGTTCACGGACATGGGCGACCCGGCAAATGTGACTCTGCTCCAGCACGAGGCCCGACCGCTCATGCTGGTGGCGCCGTCGACGTTCCACACCAACGTCGCCATCACCCAGATGTGCGTGCATGTCGAAGCCATCCAAGGACCGTATCTTGATGGAGAGCCTGATCGCGTTGTTGCCAGTTTCGCTCCCGATGAGGAGGAGGCTGACGCTGGCAGATCGTTCATTTCAGGCGTGATTGAGAGACTTCTTAGGGAAGGGCCCTGACATTGAATTCAAGATGCCAGGAAGAATCAGAGTCTTTGTTGTGAAGCATTAAGTGAATCGGGAGATTACATGACGAACATTTCTGTGCGCTTTCGAGACCTCAGCGTTGGAGATGCTGAGCGAAGGTAACTGCTATCGAGTATCGAACGAGTCATGAGGGTCGGACAGTTCATTCTGGGTGAGGACGTTGGGCAGTTCGAGCGCGAATTCGCCCGACGATGCCACCAGGACTATTGCGTGGGTGTCTCCAATGGCACTGCCGGCTCGTATCTGGCTCTGCGGGCGTTTGGCGTAGGGCCGGGGGAGGAAGTGATCACCTCCGCGATGTCCCGGGTGGCAACTGGCAACTCAATTACCGCCCTGAGCAGTCTCATGGATTCCACTCGCCCACCGCAGCACTCGCCCTCGTCTTGCTGTCATGCGGGCCGATCCAACTCCGACTCCCGGACGAAACCACCCCGAGAAGACCCACATTCATGCCGGGAGAGCGCTTAGACTGTCCTACGTGATTCGTTCCAGCGAGTGGCTCGACTTGGAACGCGCTACGGCTACAGGGCGTTGGTACTCTGATTCTTATGAGCAGGTGTCCCGTCGGGGCACTGTCGGGTGTGCCCAGATTAGAATCCCCCGGAGATTGGAGCGCAATCAGACCCTGGGCAACAACTTCGATTCCGTACTTGAATTAGGTAGAAGTTGGGGTGAGCTCACGCCCTACTTGCGTCATTCATTCGTCAGGCAGGTTGGTAGAGATTTGTCAGATGAACTGTCGCAAGAGGAAAAGTCGCGACTTGTCCAGCGAGGCCTGACGCTCACGATTGCTGATCGACTTCACCTCTCTGCCCCTCATGCACCCTTCCATCGTGCGCTCAACACCTGCGTTCCGCATCACGTTGCCGATGGCGGGGGTTCCCTTCAGTCCATGCGCCGGGTGCCCGCACCGTATGGGCCAAGTGAAGTTATTTCACCGGGTGATTCGTGACTGCTGTTTCGATTTTCCAAGCAATTCAGACCAGAGCATGCAGCCGTAAACATGGCCCTAAAGGTTGTCAATTCCCTCGTGGGCGCCCGGGATCACAGAATGAGCGCTGGGGGCCTCTTGGCCTTATGAGACATCTCCACCGTCACGAGGAAGTTATTAGACGGATCTACCCAATTCCCGAAAAGACATGCAATTCCAGCCCTTGGATGTGTAGCCGAGTGCGGAAGGCGCATTGATTGTGGAATCTTCTAAACCGGGGGCCCTAAGTGGCTACTCGGCGCTCGTGAATCGACGGTGGATCGCTTTGGGGATGCCCATAGCAAGACGTCTCTTTGATGTATGCAGCAGCGAGAGAACCCGACTGCTGTTTGCGTGTGTAGCGGTGTTTCTGGCCGCCGGAGCCTATGCCATGTGGCTTAATGAGGGGGTAGGCCCCTCTAGCACTGGCTTCCTCTACACGCCCACCGGCCAGAACAACTTCTGGGATTCCTTGCATGGGCCGCGCGCGGATCTACTTCTGCCGATTTTCGTCTTCGCATTCGTAAGCGTTGTTGTTTTCGCTTTGATCAGGTTCGGCACGAATTCAGGATTAGCGCTAGCTGGGTCGCTGCTTTTTATGACGACTGCTCAAGTTGGGCTCGTATTCATGAGTTCACCATTCTGGGACTTCGCGAATTACTCTCCCGTTCTGATCGGCTTGTTTTTCGCCCTCATGATGATTTCTATACCAACTTGGGTTCCACGGATAGGTGACGGGGCCATTTGGTTGATGGTCGTCACATCCGTCGCCTGCCTAGCACTGGCACTTGGACTTTCGGGCCGGATTCCGACGTTCTTGCCCCACCTCCAAGGTCGCGCTGGAGTCGTAACGTTTGGAGTGATGCTTTTAGTTTTCTGCGCAGTTTCTTGGGTTTTCCACAGGCGTATTCGGATGCCTTTTGAACTGCGCCTGCCGAGCACGGAGTTGCTCGCTATGTCTGCGCTCGCCGTAGGTATTGGTGCCGTGATTGTCGCGTTACCGGTAGTGAGTCGAACGGGCAGCAGTTCCGTTCTGCCCATTTTCTTGATCTTGTCGTTCGCCCCATTGTTCTATCGTCACAGGCGTGGTTCATTGCTATGTTGGGTTGCAACCATCATCCTGCTAGCTACGACTGCAGCTTGCGGAGGCGCGTCTCCAGCTGGTGGACTGACGTTCTATGTAACCGCGGGGTGGCAGGACGCACCGCAATTGGCGGCCGGAGTAACCGGAAATACCGTATCAATCGGAGTCCCCTTTTCCGACGGGATGATTGGTGCATTCCTGAGCCTTCAGTCCGACAGTCCCATCGATTACTTGACTTCCATGATTCCCGTTTTCTTACCCACGGTGCTTTCGTACGCTTCAATCGCGTGGAATCTGCTAAGTCAAGGAGTCTGGTCCTACCCCGAACCGCCGATTGGTGTCAGCGGATTGGTCTGGCAAGTTCGTGGCGTGCTGGTGGCCTGTCTTGCGCCGCTCGGCCTTATTGCGAGCCTCTTGGCTCCATTTATCGTCTTCCGCCGGAGAAGGTCCATGGGCGTGTTCCTGGCAGTCATCCTTGCCACCATGATCTCCTTGGTTTCGATCTCAAGGCCACAAGGTCACCAATGGTGGTTCCTTCCTATCTTTGGGATCTGGGCGCTGGCTTACGCTTCCAGACGAACGGTAATCTGGCTACGCTATGAACCTAAAGGTCTCCCCAGGACGTCGGCGCATGGAGCCATTCTTGTCAGAATGATCCCTCGGAGGAGATGGTCCCTGCAACAGTTGGCCGTACTAGGGCTTGTTCTCGTCCTGTCAGGTGCTTTAGGCGCTCTTGGTGGTCAAGTGGGCAGGTACGGTGCTGACGGCGCTCGCGCGATCCAAGCGAAGGCTGCGGACACGCTCCTTGAGCAATACTCGGCGTTGCCTTGGTCCCCGATCTCTAGCACCACCCGGTCAACTGACACCGGGAATTCCACACTGGGCGCAATTCAGTACGCACTACCCATGAAAACATCGCTGGCTAGAGTCAAAGTCTTTGGGTCTTGCTCCCTTGAAGGAACCCAATTGGTCCTGAAAAGTGATGGTCAAAGGACGGATCCGCAGCGCTTCTTCGCTGGTGTAACGTTTTCTCAAGTCGCGTACCTGCCGGTAATCGCGAAGAACGGTACTGAATCGCACACACTTTTCTACAGCAACCCACAACAAGGGTGCACGCCACAAGTCGACGTAGCCAGCATCCGCAGAGGCCAAGCCCCAGTTCTTGCGTGGATCCCGGATTACACGAGAACTCAAAACTCGGCCGACACTTCGATCCTTTTCACCTCAACCTCACTTGATTTTGAAAAGCGGGCAGACGCGGGCGAAGCTAACACCCCCAAATTGGGCTCTCTGCCGCAATCATTGTCTCAAGTCCGGGCGGAGCCCACATTCAGCGCGCGCGAAAGAACAATCGCGAAGGGTGTGAGGTTTAAAGGGTACGTGGACGCCGGTTTCTACCGAGCAATCAACCCGGATCCACAGAAAGAACGTTTTTTAGAAGAGGAGTTATCAGCACAGGTCTTGGGTACCAGTGATCAAGGCTACATGGCATCGGATATCTGGGTGTCGTCGCCTGAGTTTTCGTCAGGTGATCGATACGTCCGAGTTTCGGGACATGCGCAACGTGGGTCTGTGGTTGTAGGTGCTGCTGTGGCGCAGGAACCAGGGCTGATGGGCGTTCCCTTGGCTCAGTATCAGGTATATGGATCGATCTTCAATCAGGGATCTGTCGAGTTCAACAGTTGTTTCAAGCTCCTGCCTAATGTTGGATATCGTGTGTTTGTAGGTGTGGTTACGGACCGTTACGGCTACTCGTGGGCCGACGTGGAAATTGATTCAATTGACGTGGTTGTGCAGCCGTGCCAAGACTCTCCCGGATCTCTGAGGCAATGGCTTCCTTCGCTTTCATAAGCGTAAGGCGTCGTCTCCGCATTGGCGTACGCACGTGGAGAGTGGGCGGATTCAAGTAGACAGCGCAACCATCTCGGCTAGTTTCTCTTCTGGTCCTTTATTGATGGTGCTTCGCAAGGCTCCTATTAGGTCTGGATCCCCGGAGCGGGTGGCGAGGGTGTCAGATGTGCTGTGTCGATGTTCTGGCCTGATCGGTGAGCCGGACATTGTTCGGCTCACCGGAAGGAGACACTCGCATGATGGAAACGGCGAAGATCGATGGGACTTTTCGGCGCCGGTGACGGTGGACGAGCAGATCGCGCGGATCATCGAGCAGGCGCAGGCGCAAGAGCAGGGGCTGCAGCTGACCGGTGAGGGCGGCCTGCTGCCCGACATGATCAGGCAGGCGGTCGAGGCGGCACTGCACGCCGCGAGATGACCGGCTACCTGGGATACGAGTAGCGTGTCGCCTTTAATTTGATGGTTATTTGTGGTCCGCTCCTCTGGTTGATACTTGACCAGAGGGAGTTGATGTCGTGCCTCGTCCGAAGGAGTTCACGGTCCGCTTGAACGCGG
>CAIXFB010000326.1 GCA_903918595.1 uncultured Actinomycetes bacterium | reverse complement strand
GTTGGCCAAGATGACATCGAATTGCCGAAGGCGGTCACCCTCACTGTGTCGGGGATCCGCCAGCGTGTCGCCCCGGATGATGGCGAAGTCTTCCACGCCATGCAGGAACAGATTCATACGCGCAATGCTGGACGTGATCAGATTGCGCTCTTGCCCATACAGCTTGAGCGTGCGGTACTCACCGCCAGATCGTTTTACCTCATCGAGCGCAGAGATCAGCATACCGCCAGTGCCGCAGGTGGGGTCGTAGATAGACTCGCCGGGCTGCGGGCTCAGCAGTTGCGTCATTAGGTGGACAACGGTGCGGTTGGTATAAAACTCGGCAGCAGTGTGGCCGGAGTCGTCAGCAAATTTCTTGATCAAATACTCGTAGGCGTTGCCCAGTTCATCCTCTGGCACGCTTGCAACGGCAAGCGTCTGGCTAGAGAAATGCTCGATCAGGTTCTTAAGCGTTTCGTCCGGCAGGCGCTCGCGGTTAGTCCAAGGCGCATCACCAAAGATTCCATCCAGCATATCGGGGTTGGCCGATTCGATGGCACGCATGGCGCGCTGAATGGCGGCACCCACGTTCTTCGGTGTTTGGCGCACATCATTCCAATGCGCTCCGTCCGGGATCTGAAAACGGTGGTTTTCTGAGAACTTGGCGTAGGACAGGTCACCGCCCGTGTTTGTGACGGCTGCCTGGTACTCTTCTTCCCAGACGTCGGCAACGCGCTTGTAGAACAGCAGCGGAAAAATGAACTGCTTGTAATCGCCAGCGTCGATCAGACCGCGCAGCAGCACGGCGGCACCCCAGAGGTAGCTTTCGAGATCTTGTTGGGTTATTCGTGTGCTCATTGCAGCCAACCTCCTTCTTCCATCACCGTGGCCAACCGAGTTTCGGCCTCCCGGCAGCGGGTGAGCGCATCTTTGAAAGCCGATAACGCTTCGGGCAGAGGCGGAATGTCCTCCTGCAAAGGTGGTAGCACGTAGCGAGAAATGTTGAGCGTCCAGTCTTCGGACTTGACGTCATCAAGGCTGATGATACGCACGGCATCGGGAACATCTTCGAATTTTTCGAACCAACGCTTAATTTCCAGCGCCTGCTCAGGCTCAAGGTAGTTTTGCGCACGGCCACGCCGGAACAGGCGGGATGCATCGGCAATCATGATCTGCTTGCGCCGTTTCACGGACTTCTTCTTGCGCAGCACCAGGATACAGGCCGCCAGCCCGGTACCGTAAAACAGGTTGGGCGCTAGGCCAATAACGGCTTCAACCAAATCCATCTCCAGTAGTTTTTGGCGTATCGCGCCTTCCGCACCTTTTCGGAACAGCGCTCCCTGTGGCAGCACGACGGCCATGCGCCCTTTGACCTCGGCCATCGACTTGACCATGTGTTGCACCCACGCAAAGTCGCCAGAACTGGAAGGCGGCAGGCCAGCGAAGTTGCGTCCAAACGGATCATTGACCCATTGTTCTTCACCCCACTTTTCCAGTGAAAACGGCGGGTTGGCAATAACGCAGTCGAAATTGGCCAGGCGATCACCGTCAAAAAACGCTGGGTTGCGAAGGGTGTCGCCGCGCACGATCTGAAAGTCCTCAATGCCGTGTAGAAACAAGTTCATCCGCGCAATTGACGAAGTGGTGAGATTTTTCTCCTGACCGAAGAGCTTTCCCCACAGCCGTTTGACATCGCCATGGGTGTCTTTTACGTGCTGAACAGCGGCGAGCAACATGCCGCCGGTACCGCAGGCGGGGTCGTAAATGGTCTCGCCCTCACGCGGGTCGAGCATCTCGATCATCAGCCGCACCACACTGCGCGGCGTGTAAAACTCACCAGCCTTCTTATTTGTGGCGTCAGCAAATTTTTTGATCAAGTACTCGTAGGCATCACCGAGTAGGTCGGATGAGACATGATGGTTGCCAAACGACAGCTTAGAGAAGTGCTCAATCAGGTCTTTGAGCAGGGGGTCAGACAGTCGGTCTTTGTTAGACCACTGAGCATCTCCAAAAACGCCATACAGAGAGTCCGGGTTAGCCTTTTCGATTTCTCGCATGGCGACTTGAAGGGCTGTACCGACGTTGGTGGCCTTAGTGCGAACGTCGTTCCAGTGGCAGTTTTCCGGGATCTGAAAGCGATGCGACTCAGGGAACCAGGCCAATTGCTCGTCACCGGTTTCGTCAACGATCTCTTGGTATTCCTCGTCCCAAACGTCGCAGATGCGTTTGAAGAACAGCAGAGGGAAGATGTAGGTCTTGAAGTCGGCCGCATCAACAGGGCCGCGCAGAATATTTGCGGACTCCCAAAGATGTGACTCAAGTGTGTTTAAAGTGACGTCCATTATTTTTCTGTTCTTTTGATTTCAATGACTTGGAACGTTTTGGAGGCACTGCCAGTAAGGTGAAGTGCAATCTCATCGCCAACAACAGCTCCAAGAAGTGCTTGAGCCAGAGGACGACTTTCGTTGACGATGCCGTTCGAAAAATCATCTTTACCACTGGTGATCTGCACTGTCAGAATATCGTTTGATTTGGCAAGATCAACGTAGCGAACTACATCTCCAACTTCAATCTCCAAATCGTCCTCTGTGTCGATCAATACAGCGTTAACGGCCTCGCGATCAATTACAGCTTGAGCGGTGTTTTCAACCTGTTCAACTACTTGAGTTTTATTCGTTGTCGGCTGTCCAGCACCCTGACCTTCTTCGATCCATGACTCGCCAGAAGCGTGTTCAGGTTTCCAGCTTGCGCGCTGATCTTCAAGGAAACTGATGAGCTTCTCGGTCTCTTGTCTTGGCGTGCGGAACCAGTCCGTAGACCAGATGCGCCAAATGCGGCCACGCCAACCAAGGGACTCGAGAATCTCTTGGCGAATGCGATCGCGGTCACGTACAGACAGGGCTGAGTGGTAGGAGGCGCCATCACATTCGATGGCGGCCAAATATGAGCCAGGTGCGTCTGGATGTTTGACGGCGATGTCGATGCGATAACCCGCCACTCCTAATTGCGGCGTAACTTCATAGCCACGCAGCTTGAGCATGTCCATGACGGAGATCTCGAAGTCGCTGTCTGGTTCGCGGTCTGTTTCCTCGTAGGTGGTCAGTGAACCTGTACGTGCGTACTCAAGGTAGTTGCGCAGTGCCTTAGTGCCATCTGGTGTGGTTCCATCCATCACGATGTCTTCGGGTCGCAGAGAGGTGTAGATGGCGATGGATTTCTTGGCGCGCGTGAACAGCACGTTGAGACGACGCCAGCCACCTTGACGGCTAATAGGGCCGAAGTTTTGCCGAACTGCACTTGAGCCTGCTGGTTTGCCGAAGGTCGTAGAGATGACGATGGCGTCTCGCTCATCACCTTGGACGTTTTCAAGATTCTTGATGAAAAGTGGTTGACCCTCGACTGCCCAGTGATCACGATATGAGTCGGCCCCGCGAACTGACTTGAGACGTTCTTCCAAAAGCTCTGCAATCAGGTCACGCTGCTTGATGTTGAGCGTCACAATGCCCAGGGACTCGTTAGGTCGGGTTGCAATATGCTCTACAACCGCTTCCACGACCCGTTTGGCCTCACGCAAGTTGGTCTGGTTCTCGTATATGGCGTCGGCCAAGTAAACCGCTCGCACGCCCAGCTTTCCACCTTGACCATATGGCGATGGGAAGATGATCAGGTTCCCGCGGTAGAAACTGTGGTTTGAGAACGCGATCAGAGAATGATGCTGGGAGCGGTAATGCCAGCGCAGCGAGCGTGTTGGTCTGAAATGGGACGAGCAGACATCCAGAATGCTCTCTGCGTCTGTTGTGGTGAAGTGATCATCCCCGCCATCTCCATCCTGCGTCATTCGGGAGAAGAACGACGTTGGTGGAAGCTGCTTAGGATCGCCGACCACTACCAACTGACCGCCACGAGCAACTGAACCAATTGCCTCCTCGGGCTTCAACTGAGACGCCTCATCCATGATGACAAGGTCGAACTTGATGACGCCTGGGGCCAGATATTGAGCCACGGCTTGTGGCCCCATCATGAAGCAAGGTTTCAACGCCTGTATCGACCCGCCTGCACGGGTAAGGATTTTCCGAACAGGCATGCGTGGACGTTGCTGGGGCATGAGGTAGTTCAGTAGAACCATCTCGGTGCGGTCGTCTACACGAGCGCCACTTCTGCCGGGCGGAGGCGAAGCCTTGCGAGAGCACTCATAGGCGATTGCCTTGCCGCGTAATGAAATGATTTCCCTGTCCAATCGCTTGAACTCGTCACGGATCTGGTTGTGCTTGAGCCCCGTGAAGCGACCAAGCTCAGGGATATTTCGGAATGCATCGCGTGTGATCGTGCTGTAGGTGCAGTAAGCGTAAGCGTCGGTCAACTCATCGGGCTTAATGCGTTTCTTTTCGAGGAGTTCCACGAACTCGTTCAAGGTC
>CAIXFB010000325.1 GCA_903918595.1 uncultured Actinomycetes bacterium | reverse complement strand
TCGGCTCAGTCGAACCGTCACGAGCGGTCTGATCACCCTCGGGCTGGTGTCCTTCGCCCCAAGCGCCTTTGCGGCCGACCCTGCGCCCCCGTTGATTTCCCCGGCTGAGGTGCAGCGGTCAACTGCCCCGATTCCTTCGGCACAAGGCGTGAAGAAGGTGATCGGGCCCCTCACGAAGACCAACGCGTGGGGAAGTTTCTCTGGAATGGTGATAGACCCCGGCAGCGGTGAGGTGCTCTTTGACCGCAAGGGCGATCGCGCGCTCATCCCGGCCTCCACAGCCAAACTCGCGACGGCTGCAGCTGCGCTCAAGACTTTTGGCACGACCCACCGCCTCACCACCACCGCCAAACGCTCCCAAGACACCGTCTACCTGGTGGGGGGTGGCGACACAACCCTCACTCGCCCGCAACTGAGGAAACTCGCTCGAGAAACAGTGAAGGCGCTCGGTGCCACCAAGCGCGTGAATGTGGTCTTCGATGAAAGCTTGTTCAGCGGTCCAAAACTGGGCCCAGGTTGGTCGCGGTCCTTCCCATCACTTGGGGTGGCCGCTCCCGTCTCTGCGCTCATGGTCGGGCTGGGAAAGACGGCACCTGGTGCGCGCAGCCGGGTGCAGAACCCAGCCCGGCAGGCAGCCACCCTGTTCGCCCAAAGCCTTGAGGCCCAAGGAGTTCAGGTCGGGTCAGTCAGCAAGGGCATCACGCCAAGCACCGCCACCGAGTTGGCCCGACATGAATCACTCCATTTGACCGCATTGGTGGGTGACCTGCTCGCTGATTCCGATAACGATCTCGCCGAATCTCTTGCCCACCTCGTGGGTGGCAAGGTCGTAGGAGATGCCTCCTTCGAAGGAGGGGCCCAGGCAACAACCTCGATTCTGAAATCGGCAGGCATCAGCACCGCGGGGATGAAGTTGGCCGATGGCAGCGGGCTATCGCGGAGCAATGCGATCTCTGCCGACACGCTCGCCGATCTGCTTTCCGTTGTTGCGCTGGGGAAAGAGAGCTCGTGGTGGCCGATCTCTGCTGGATTAGCCATTGCCGGAAGCACCGGCACGTTGGCTGATCGGTTCACTACTAAGTCCACTAAGGCCGGGGCCGGGGTAGTTCGGGCGAAGACCGGATCGCTCACCGGGGTCTCTTCCCTGGCGGGTTTGGTGCGAGACGACGACGGCCGGTTGCTGGTCTTTGCACTAATTTCCAACAAGGTGTCATCGCTCTACAGTGCTCGCGAGACAATGGACAAAATAGCCAGCCGACTTGCCGAATGTGGGTGTATTTCATGACCGTTCCAGCGCAGCCTGTCGCGCTCCCTGCCAACCAGTTCGATCACTTCTACCGCGGTGGTGACCGGATCGGTGCGCTTCGAGGAGGCCCTGGTGGTCCGCAGCGGCCGGAGGAGTGGATCGGTTCAGCCACTTCCCGGTTCGGAACAGTGAGTCAGGGATTAACGGTGTTGCCAGATGGCCAAGTGCTCGCTGAGGCTGTTGCAGCGGATCCGATTGCCTGGTTTGGTGCCGATCACGCTGACCGCTACGGCTCGAGCACGGAACTGCTCGTGAAGTTACTTGATCTTGGCCAGCGACTGCCGGTGCACCTGCACCCGAATCGTGAGTTCGCCCGTACGCACCTGGGTCTTTCGCATGGCAAGACCGAGGCGTGGATCGTGCTTGATGCGCCTGCCGGTGCCCAGGTGGGCGTTGGCTTCAAAGAGCAGATGAGCCTTGGCCAGGTGAGCTCGTGGGTGATGGACCGCAACAGCGAAGCGTTGCTCTCAGCCCTGCAGACCAAGACCGTGCAACCGGGTGACTGCATGCTCGTGCCGGCCGGCCTCCCGCACACCGTGCAAGAGGGCGTCTTTGTGCTGGAGTTACAGGAGCCTTCAGACATGTCGATCCTTCTTGAGTGGCAAGACTTTGCCGTTGATGGTTTTGTTGATGGCCACCTGGGCTTGGGCTTTGACACTGCGTTGCAGGCAGTTGATCTCACTGCAATCAGCGCGAGTGATCTTGATGCACTCGTTATTCCGGCTGCATCAGTTGCCGGTAGCGGTGTGATGTCGCTCATGCCATCAGCGGCAGATCAGTACTTCCGGGCCGATCGCGTTGATGCCCGTGGTGGCGATGTGGGGATGCCAGCCGGTTTCGCGGTGCTGCTCATCCTCGAGGGATCAGGCGTTTTGCATTCAGGTGTGGGTGACCAGCCGGTTTCCACCGGTGATGCCATTCTGATCGCCCACGCCCACGGAGACTGGACGCTCAGTGGCAACGTGATGGGAGTCGCTTGCCGGCCACCAGCAGCTGATGCGGTGCCCGGCGCCCGGTGACAAGTGCGCTGATCGATGCCGTTCTTGCTGGGGCCATTGGTCGCCAGTTCGCATCGTCGGGTCCTGAGGTAAGCAAGTCAACAGCCCGCGACGCAGTACTGATGCTGCGCGACCTCGCGGCCGAGGCGCAGGAACATGTAGCTGCCGTGACCGGAATTGCGGCACCATCAGATAACGCCGTCTTTGTGATCGACCGCCGTGAGTGGATAGATGCAAACGTGGCATCACTCGTCGATCTTCTACACAGTTGGACGCCTCGTAAAGAACCTTCCGCGTTTGCTCGTTCCATTGGCGCGCGAGCGTTGGCTATTGAAGTGGGCGTTGCTTTGTCATGGCTTTCCACCAAAGTGCTTGGCCAATAT
>CAIXFB010000324.1 GCA_903918595.1 uncultured Actinomycetes bacterium | reverse complement strand
TGGCTGGATCTTGTGCTCCGTCATGGCCGGTGCTTCACAACGGACTTGAGAAACTGTGGATTGCCCCAAAAGTATCGTTTGGCTAGTCGCTGAGGTTCCCGCGCGAGTCGGTAACTCCACTCGAGCCCGGATTTGTGCATCCACCGGGGTGCTTGCGGGACTGTCCCAGCAAGAAAATCAAAGGCAGCACCCACCGCCATCGCTGCGACTGGAAGATTCTGCGCGAGGCGTTGAACTTCAAGGTCTTGTTTGGGTGTGCCAAGTCCGACCCATACAACTGTTGCGCCTGACTCCCTGATTCTTTCATCCCTCATCCGAAGTTCTGATTCGGTGGGATTTCTAAATGGCGGGCAGTCATAACCCACTATGCGCGCTTGAGGAAAATTACGGCTTAGCTGAAACTGAAGTCTGTTCATGGTGTGCGAAGTTGACCCTAAAAAATAGTGGCGTACGGAGTCGCTGTCTGGAGCCCCGAGAACACTGGCCATGACATCAGGCCCGTAAACTCTTTCCCAGGTTTGGTTCGGGAACATTGTTCTTCCTGCCCAGACGACAGGCGTTCCATCTGCAAAGACATAATCCCCTTGGTTCATGACTTCCTGGTATTTCACATCATTTTCAGCGAGGGCAATGTTGTATGCATTGGCGAAGTGGAAACTGGTACCGCCACCGTCACGAACGGCGGCTTTCGCGAGTATGCACTTAATTGCTTCATCAAAACTGGCCGCGTTAAAGTCGATGCTGCCAATCCGAAACTTCGGTGGATACTCCAACACGGTAAGAAGGTAGCGTGTTCCTGTGAATCAGTTCCCAGTCAGGGGTGTCCGCGAGAGCATCTCTGGCATCACGCAGCATGTGGGGTTTCTCAGGGCGCAAAGATTATTCCTACGAGCCCGGCTGAGCGACCTGAATAGCGTGCCTGGACCAACTGCCATGGCACTGGATTCCGCAAGGCCGGTTCACGTAGTGGTTGTCCCTCAAGAAGGCATGGCATTCGCGTCTTTTGCTCCGGGAAACAGAAATCTGTACTTCGAGGCGGCTCAGTCACTGAGGGAACTTTTGGGCTCTTCTGCGGTGAGTGAGTTTCACACGGCCCCTGGTGAGACACCCGAGATGTGGCATTCGCGCTTGATTGACTTCGTGCAATCTGTGAAAGCAACCCATATTTTGGGTCACGTTGAGAGTGATCCAGGGCAGGTTGATCCTTCATGGACCTGGGACGTCTTGTGGCGTCGCCTTTCTCAGCAGTGGGATGGGGTGCTGCTTGGCGTCATGTTTGATTCGTCCTACCCATGGCTCTCCGCACAATCTCGATTACTTGCCCGAATCTCAGACCGCTTTCTTCTCGTTGATATCTGCATGCCGATGAACGGTCGCATGGTGAAAGGGCGCCCGGAAGTGGGTCCGGTCAATATGCCTATGTCACGTCAGTCATTGGAGCTTTTGGATAAGCAACTCGCCGATATCGCTCCGGTAGTTGATGTCTCCTTTATCGGTGCCATGTACCCGTACCGCATGCAATTGGTCGAAAAGATCCGCAGTTTGGGTGTTTCTGTTGCTGTTAATCCGCACCGCCTAAGCCCAGCTGAGGATTTTTCATCGTCTCGCAGCGATCAGCCATCATGGCTCGATTACATGGCTGGTCTTGCATCCTCCCGGATGACACTCAACTTTTCCCAGTCATCAGCCGGAAGATTCGAACAACTCAAAACACGAGTGTTAGAGGCCACATTGGCCGGGACGATGTTGCTCACAGACGACCGAGATAGAACCTCGCGATTCTTCACGCGAGGCGTGGAATTCGCATACTTCCGAAATGTCAAAGAACTGCCTTCAGTCATTGCTGAATACCTAGCAGAGCCAGAGCGCATTGCCAGTATTTCCACCGCGGGTTCAATAAAGGCCCGCCAGATTGCCCCCGTCGGTTTTTGGCATGCTATCGATGGCGGACTTCGGGTGAGAGGATTGCGCTCACTCAACACTTCGTGACTCATGCTTTCCCTTTGGGTCTTGAAAAGAGCGATCCAACTGAGGTGTGGCAGTCTCCACACAACTCATTACGATTGCATAAGGTTGCACTCATGACCTGGCTTTTCCTGACTGCCTATCTGGTTGTGCCTGCATATTCCTATTGGCGTATGCGGAGTGTTTCGTGGCTAGTCATCGCCACAGCAGTCTCGCTGGGCGTTTTCGGGTCATTCCTGAGCTTCATTCATGACCGGGGCCTGTCAACAACTCAGCTGCAACTTCAGCTGACACTGCTCGTTGCGCTCGTAAGTGTTTTGGTAGTGACCTTCATCTGGCCATCAAGGGCATTTACCCGCGGATTCAAGCGTCAGTTTCTTACGGTATGGCTTCCCTTGCTCCTCTCGGCTTTGATCCTCTTCGTTATCACTACGTTCCTAACAGAAGAGATCGCCTTCCTGAGACCCGTTGGCTACCTCATCGGCCACAGCGATGCTGAAGACAATGCCAAGTGGCTCGACTTCGCCTCCCAATGGGCCTCGGGTGGTGTGATTGACCAGGCATTGCCCTTGGGTGGACCACTCCAACTCGTCATGACCTTTGTCGGGACGGTTATGGCGGCTGCCTCCCTCGTTCTTTTCGGCGGCATCAACCAAGTAGCAGTCGCGGCTAACACTGTCGTGTTTGGGCAATTTCTCTTGGCGATCAGTGCACCTCTAGTCCTTGCACCCCTCGCGGAAGCGCGCTTTAAGGGTCGCTCAATACCGGCACCCTTTATGTGGTTAGGCGCCCTTGTCACCACGATCGCTGCTCTCGTTGTCATCAATAACGGACACCTGACCTTGCAATTCGCTTTCCTGGCCATTGCATTGTGGTCGGCGGTTTACCTGTCAAATATTGAGATCCCACGCGCGAAATTGTGCGCATCGCTCGCAGCAGCGGCCGCGATCACCGTGTGGGTGCCTTTAAACGGTCTAGCCATAGTGATTTTGGTCGGCTGGTTGGTGGTTTTTGTGCATGGCGCCATTAGCAATAGGCCACGCCGCTTCGATTGGTGGGGATTTGGCCTATGGGCGCTCGTGACCATTGGCATCGTTCAACCAATTGTGTCTAGCGTGAATTTTGTTCTCGGCACTAATTTCCTCCTCACATCAGGAAGGGTGGGGGGTGCCACAGTCACCGCTGGCTCCTTCCCGCAGATTCCTACAGACCTCAGTTTGGATGATTCAGGTTTGTTCGCGGCGTCAGGTGGCACTGAATCAGTTGGCGTTCTACTCGGCGTCTTAGCTGTTGTGTCAGTAATCTCCGCAGCTGTCTTCCTCAAGGCCCATTCAAGCGGTAACAACCGAGATCTTTACGTGCGATTCATTCCGCTTGGATCAGCGGCGTTTTTCGCACTTGCGATCTATCTTCTTGACTTTTGGGTTACCGGCTCAGGTCCGAATTACGGTTCACAGAAGTTCACGTTCTTGGTTGTGGTCGTCGCACTCTCCAGCACCCTTCCCCTCGCTTTAATGACTTTGGACCCAACTGCTCGCAACAAGATGAGCCCGGTGCGCTGGATTGGCCTCATCGGAGTGATCATTCTGTTGACACTCGACAGCATCCTCCCTCGAGCGATCGCAAATATTCGACCAGAGAATTGGTCACCACCAATTCCGTTCAATAACACGTCAGGTGGTTACTGGTGGCCAGCAGAGGTGAATGGCACTGCTGATCAACCCATCGCGAACAATCCCGTGGCCTGCGTGTATCTGCCGAAGGGGGCAGATTTCCCTTCAGCCATTGTTCCGTCAGGTTTATCTGATGCTCAACGGGTCTATTCCTGCACCCGCCAACTTGCCGGACTCTCCGGTGTCGACACTGCAGCGCAACCCCTCGTTGATTGGTTGCGCAAAGAATGGTTCAACAACAGGTCTGAGTGGGAACAGGAGTACACGGGACTGACTCAGATGCCTACTGCAGTGTTGGATAGACCTGTGATCTTGTTAGATGAGGGCAGTAACGTGATTGGCTTGGAGTCTTTGGCTTCTCTGCTCAGTAGATACAAGCCGGCAAGTTTCTAAATACATCTGATGTGAGGAGCCTACCTTGGGCTGCTTGGGCATATAAGAGATCGTTCGTGGAATTCACCAACAAATTTCAATAGTCCTGCTTGTACTAGTGTGATCGCCGTGGGGAAGCTAAAAAGATTGTCCGTTATTCAAAGATTTCTAGTAGTTATTCTGATCCTGATGGGTTTCTTATCCATATGGGGCGCATTACTCGTTTCTCCCCTGACACATCCGGCCATCAAGATTGGATTGGACTCATCTTCTCCTGGCTTTAGCCAAATGTTTTTTGCAGAGAGTGACAACGAATTCAGCGAAATTCGGTCCTGGTGGCAGCCAGTAGTTACTGGTAACAACGAACTCTCTTACCCTTTTGGCCCATATCGGGAAACCCTGGGAACTCATCAGCGTTGGGATCCACTCGATCAACCTAGTGAGATATCGGTGCAGAAACTGACGTTAACTGGTTGGTTTCAGCAGCAGAACATACCTCTCTCGAGTTTACGAACCTCGGTAGATGCAAGTGGGATAACTGAAGTGGGCGATCAGATTGTCTTCACCGCGGAATCCAATGACTCGCAGTTGCTCATGGATCTCGATCTCACATCTTTTTATCAAGACAATCTCATCCGGACCGGATGGTCAGCTGCACTCTTTGTTGCTGTACTCACCGCGATCCTTTTCTCGTTGAAAGCTTTGCGAGCCCGAACGCCTCGTATGAGCCGTGCGTTTACTTCGATACATCAAGAAGCTCGGACACGATTACCGATTCCCACGTGGATATTCTTCGGGTCGATTGTGTTCCTTGTGATCTCAGCCGCCATCTTGCTCGTCGGATCAGCCGCTATTGGAGTCTCGTGGGATGAGCCTGCCTATGTTGCATCCATTCAAGAATTTTCTCGATCAGGTTGGTTCGTACCGAGGGCACTATTTGTTGACGGAGGAGTCGCTGTAGCCGACTATCTGGTTCACGGGCCCGTCGGGCCTGGTCTCACTCAACTGCAAGAACTAGTTGTGGGTCCTGAAACAACCTTCTTTGATCAGCCATCGATCGACACATACACGAACCAGCATCTTGTCATCGCCCTATTAGCGATGGTGGGAATTCTGGCAACAGGTGCTACCTGCAAGATCATGTTTAGTTCTTGGCGTTGGGCATTTTTAGGATCAGCGTTCCTTGCCGCAATCCCTATGTTCATTGGCTACGGGATGTTCAACATTCAAGATATTCCCGTCGCTGTCGGTTTCAGCATTACGGTTCTAATGTTGATTGCAGTGGGCCGCAATTCGTGGGGAAGCAGACATACCAACACGAAAAGGGTCCTTGGATTTGGGCTTCTTATCGCCGGCCTAATTCTCACTATAGGAACCAGGCCAGGGATGTGGCTTCCTATTGTTCTCATGAGCATCGGAACACTGCTTGTGTGGTTTGTCTTCGATGCTCAGTGCGATGGAATCGCTCTCGCGAGGAATACATTCATCCTCCGGACTGTTTTTTGGGCAAGTGGTTTCCTCTTGTCTTTCGTCGCTCTCTGGTTCATTTACCCTGTTGCATTTGCCGATCCCGTGCGGCTCTTGATGGACTCAATTTCAGCTTCGACCGCTTTTCCATGGCAAGGAGAAACACTCACCGCGGGCTTGAGTCTGCCTGCCCAACCACCCTGGTACTACATCCCGTTGTGGTTCGGCTCCCAACTCCCTGTACTCATCTCACTCTTGGCAGTCATCGGCGCGCTGTGGATACCCACACAATGGGTGATCGCGTGGAAGAAAAGAACCTTCAGCGAGGATGGTTCCTACTTTCTTGTGCCGGTGATAATTGCCGCCGTCGGAATCCCTGTCGCATCCGCAATTCTGGGAGTAACGCTGTACTCAGGAGTACGACAATTACTCTTCCTCACTCCTGTCATTGCAATTCTCGCAATTGCCACTTTGAGAATGCTCCTCATGTGGTTGGGTAATAAGAAATCACAACTCTGGACCACAATGACATGGGCTGGTGTTGCTCTCGGGCTCACGGTTCCACTCCTAGGCCAGGTAATGCTTTTCCCCTACAGCTACACGTACTTCAATACCGCAACAGCCCTTCGCCCCATCAATGGAAACTGGGATCTAGACGGTTGGTGGCTCAGCGGCCGAGAACTCGTGGAATCAGGTCCACTTGCTGATCGCACGGTGTGTGTTGAATCAGAACAACGCCCGGTAGCCGATTGCGTAAAGCCAGGGATTCTTGCCCCATTTCTGCCACTGACCACTGCACCCACCAGCTTGATCGACCTGGCCGACGATGAGTACCTAGCACTGACCCGGTTTGAGGGAAATCTTGGGAATGACACATGTAGAGATGTTTACAGTGTTGATCGGATGCTCTACTGGCGCGACGTCACACTTTCTCGAGCGAGTGTGTGTGCGGTAGGTCTGAGTGAACTGCCAGATGGTGGGATCACGTTCTCCTCAGACGTGCCTCGCCAAGACCCCGGTCTGTTGTGGGGAGAAGATCCATATCTCAAATGGGGCTGGGGCGGCTCGGATCCGAAAGGCGTTGCCATGACCGCTCAATCCGCTGTGCTGGGTTTCGAAATTGGTGAGGATCAACTAGGACAAGACTCAATTCTTTCGTTGACGGGTCGACTTGATCCCATCGAGGGAATTACTGAACCAATCAGGGTTTCGATCAATGGCGTTGAAGTCGGCAATATCGGTCCCGCTGAAGGTGTTCCGGATATAGCTCAGTCTTTCCCGATTCCCGAGGGTGCTCCTGAAGGAAATGGCCAAAGCAGAGTCATTGTTCGATTTGATTTCCCCGAAGTCGTCATGGACGGCGCTCAAATAGGATTTTGGCCAGATATCTCAACTGGTTTCAGGCTTAAGTCAGTAGCTGTAGCGAGAGGTTCGGGTTTAAGTTAGGCAGCCTTCTTGATCGGCAGATAAGCCTATTCCACGCACCTGGCTTTGGACTTCAATGCCCAACGTCACCGCCAGCTTGTGAGTATTCAGACTGATGTTCTTCGCCTCGGGAACTTCCTCTGGAGTTATCAGCCTTCCATCCAGACCAAACTGCTCGGCTACGAATACGCCAAATTGATACTTGGTCAGTGCATCGCTCGACGTGACATGGAAAACGCCCGCGTGATCCTTTAACTGATAGATGTAATCCAGCAACGTCTGAACGTAAAGACTTGTAGTTGTGACGTTTGTAAATCCGCTCACCGGCTTGTTCTGGCGCAGCGAATTGATGAAGAATTCAAGAATCGAACGATCCCTGCTTGGGCTCCAGCCGAAAAAGTTGGTTCTGATGATCAATGGGCGTGTTTCATTCTGGGCATAGATCTCACCTTGAAGTTTTGTATCACCGTAAACGGTGTTAGGACTTGGCGGATCTAGTTCCTTGTAATCCCCTGCCGGCTGCGTTGGCGTGGGTTGCCCAGAGAACACGGCATCTGTTGAGATGAAGATCAGTTTGGTACCCGCCTGTTCGCAAGCCTGCGCGATCACTTGTGTGGCTCGCGCATTCACGGCAAAAGCAAGATCTGGATTGGAGTCACACACATGATGACTTGCGATGGCTGCCGTGTGGAGTAGGTAATCGGGCTTGACCCTGTTGATTTCGGCTGCAAGGGACTCCGGGGTTGTGAGATCGTGCTGATCCCGCGAAACACCAATGATGTCGGCCTGAGCACTAAGGAAGTTTTGAGCGTTCGCTCCGAGAAAACCATGGGCTCCCGTAATCATCCATACCGGTCTGCTCATGCTTCTTGTCTCCGATGAAGAATGTCGAGATAGACATTCTTGATTCCAGCCGGGAGAGTCGTGGTGATTCTTTGAGCCTGACTCACATCGGTGGGAATAAGTCTCAAGTCTCGTGCTTGAGCAGCGGCGCTGTCGTGTGCGCCTACCGCAATCGGTATGCGTGTCCTAGCGATGTCTTGGGTGAGTTGAATGAGGTAACCCAGACTGACCGATTGTCCTGAGGCAATGATGTGCTTGGACAACGGTTCCTTCGCACTTCGGGACAACTCCTTAATGATTGTTGCTGCGTCGTCTACATAAATGTAATCCCGCATGGTGTCCAGTGAAACAAAGATTTTCAAGGGTTGCTTGGTCAAAGAAGAAACAACCAGCTGTGAAATCAGTCCTTGGAGTTTGCTCACGTCTTGTCCCGGGCCATACAAGTTACTTACTCGACCGATCACAACCTTGCAAACACCTGACAGTTCTTGCTGTGCAAAATCTTCCTGCGCCAATTTCAACTCACCGTAATTACTGAGTGTTTGGGGCTCGGTATCAATAGAAAATGGTGGGCGCAATGATCCTGCGTAAACGCCCCCGGCACTTGACGTGAGAAAGAATGTTCCATGGCTTCCTTGAGCACATTTCTTGATAACGCGGATCAGCGTGCAGAATATTTCCAGTTCCAATTCCGTGGCCTGCTTGGTACTTGTGGTGGATGCCTGACCTGCTGCCCAAACGATGATCCACGGGTCAGATTGAGCTTGCTCGATGAGTTGCTGAAAGTTGTTGGAGAAGGCGGCTTCAATATTGGCTTGATCCGTCCAGTCGATTTTTTCACCGACCATTACCGCGAATTCACCATCTCTCTCGAATTCTCGTTTAATGGCACTACCCAGAAGGCCACCAGCGCCCACTATCCATACGTGGTTCTGTTTCACGACTTATGCGTCATCCGCGGGTCAAAGGTGTCTTTCGGATCTCGTACCACAACATAGAGCGGTTTACCCAGAGACATATTTGTTGCAGCTCCCACATATTGAGCAACGATCCCCAGGCTCAACAAGATCGCGCCACCGATCAGCATGAGACCAATAAATGTGGATGCCCAACCGGCGATGATTATTTCACCACTGATCCGCTGGTAGATAACCCAAATACTTGCTGCACCACCAATCGCCACAAACAGTGCACCTAGCCATGACACGAGATACAGGGGCCTAGTTCCACTCGAGACGATGAGACGACCGAAATGTCCGGCGAGACGTCGGTAG
>CAIXFB010000323.1 GCA_903918595.1 uncultured Actinomycetes bacterium | reverse complement strand
TCACTGGCGGCCAGGACTCCATCGCTCTTCGAGTTCCTGCGCATCCCATGGCTCTCGCTGTTTTGCAGGAACTCATAGACATCACGAACGACGCAACAGTTGGTATTGCAGCACCGAGTGCGAACAGGTTCGGGCACGTGAGCCCAACTACTGCAGAGCATGTGATCAACGAACTCAGTGGCTTCCTCACTGCTGATGATGTGATTCTCGATGGTGGCCCGTGCGAGGTTGGTGTGGAATCCACGATCGTTGACTGCACGGGCACTGCCCCAGTGATTCTGCGCCCTGGTTTCATCAGTCAACGCGATATTGAAGAAACAACCGGGCTTGCAGTCGCACTCCATTCACAAGTTCGTGCGTCAGGAACTCTCGAGTCGCACTATTCACCACAAGCGCAGGTTGTTCTAGTCAACGCAACTGAACTGCCGCACGAGTTCACGACCAAGTCAGGCTTCATCGCGCTCGACCACATCACCACACCATCAGGACTCATCCGTGTAGCAAGCCCAACCAACATCGAGGACTACGCATCGATTCTCTATTCGAGCCTTCGTGCAGCCGATGCGCAATCACTGGACACGATCTATGTGGTTCCGCCAGTTGGAGAGGGCCTTGCAGTTGCGATCCGCGACCGACTCACGAGAGCCGCCCACCGCTAATCAATTCACAGTCAGCACCGATCAGTCAGCACCGATCAGTAAGCCCCGAGTTCGTGCAACCGCTCATCGCTAATCCCAAAGTGGTGGGCGATCTCGTGCACCACAGTGACGCGCACCTGATTCACGACCGCCTCCGGGGTTGAACACATCCGCAGAATCGGGCGTCGATAAATAGAGATCCGATCAGGCAGGTGCCCTGCGTAATTGTTACCCCGGGAGGTGAGGGGCACCCCGTGATACAGCCCCAGCAACCGAGGCTGCCCCGGCTTCTCCTCCTCGACCATCACCACCACGTTGTCCATCAAGTTCGCAAGAGATTCCGGGATGGTGTCGAGAGCCGCTGAAACCAGCTCCTCGAATTCAGCCATGGGTACGTCGATCACCCATACATCGTCACCCACAACCCGATATCTCAGCAACGTCGGGCCGGATTTGAGCCCCGGGAACCGGTCCCATATGCTTTGGCGGTCGCCAACGGCGTTACGGTCGACGGAGACATGTTGTAGGTCCCCATCGTCTAGTGGCCTAGGACACCGCCCTTTCACGGCGGTAACACGGGTTCGAACCCCGTTGGGGATACGCACGGCAGCACCAGCAAGGCCCCGTAGCGCAGTTGGTTAGCGCGCCGCCCTGTCACGGCGGAGGTCGCCGGTTCAAGTCCGGTCGGGGTCGCCAATCGATCTTCAAGCCCTAGGGCGAAGGCCCGAAGGGCGCGCGCCCAGGTAGCTCAGCGCAGAGAACCTGGTTTCCGATTCAGTTCCTGCAACTCTTGTTCGACCAGAGTCAACTGATTGCGCAAACCAAGAACAAGGTCAACAAGTGAGGTGTGCTCGGTTTCCTCCTCCTTACGCAAGCGCGCACGTTCTTCTTCTCTGGCCTCTTCCATCGCCCCAACGACAATGCCCAGCACGAGATTGAGAACGACGAACGCGGCGATAAGAACATAGGACAGAAAAAACACGGGCGCCAAGGGAGTAACGGTCTGAGCCTGCTCGAGATAGGTCGGGAAGTTCTCCAGTGTCAACAAGATGAACAGCGTCAACATGGCAGAACCGATATTGCCCCATTGTTGTGGGAGTTCCTCGCCATACAAGAACACTCCAATCATTCCGTATACGAAGATGATCAGAATGACAAGAACGATCATTGAGAAAATCGACGGCAGCGCTTTCGCCAACGTGGCCATTAACATCCGGGCGTCGGGAAGGAAACGCAGCAGTCGCACAACTCGAGCGAGTCTTAGCAAGCGGAGTATTTCGGCTTGAGCCCGGACAGCGGGAATGAGAGCCGCGCCAATGATGATGAAGTCGAATACGTTCCAGCCTGATCGGAAGAAGTTCAAGGGCCGCGGGAAGTAGGAGATGATGCGAGTGATCAGCTCAATGAGGAAAATGATGTAGAAGACATCATTCAGACGCATCAGCAGGGTGAACGTTGGTGAGTCGGTGGCTATGTAGGTCTCGATGCCCAAAACGATCGCGTTCAAGACGATCACTGCGCTGATGAAGAGCTGGAACCTATTCGAGTCAACGATTCGAGCGAGTGGTTCAAGGCGCGGTATGGCGCGTTCAGGGGCAGATGTCACACTTTGTTTATACAGCCTCAACAGCCTCCACGCCTTCACCCACGCTTGTTCTTCGGTGCATGGTTGTTGAACGTCGGGCTCGCTGTTCGTCGTACTCCTTGCGTAGGCGGGGCTCTATCTACCCGAGCTCGGTTTGAGCCCCAGGAACCAAAGAATCTGGGTCATGGTCGGTCAATCCGGGAAGCAGGCTGACTGATAACCTTCCGTGGCACGGCCAGGTAGCTCAGTTGGTACGAGCGTCCGACTGAAAATCGGAAGGTCGACGGTTCGATCCCGTCCCTGGCCACCCATCAGGTGGGGGGATCACACCCCAAATAGTGGCAGCTCAGGTGCGGGCAACTCTTCGACCCGTCGCGGGAAGCGTGCGAGGATTAGATCGTGCATCGACGACACTTTCTGAGGCTCTCCGCGGGAGCGGCTGCTTCGCTAGCGTTGGTAGGTGCTTCGGTCTCATCGGCTCAAGCCATGTCGATCCCACGTCCCACCGCGTTCATGGCAACCCGATGGGATTCGAACCCCTGGGCGCGTGGCTCATACTCTGCCCTCAGCACTCGGTGCTATCCAGATGCGCGCGAGACTCTCAGCGAAGCGCTGATCGGCGGTCGTATCGCGCTGGCTGGCGAATACACGAGTGTCGATTTCCCTTCCACCACTAATGGTGGGTACCAGTCCGGGGTGCGAGCAGCGCGTCAGTTGATCTCAGAAGTCGAGCCAACTCGCGTTATCGTCATCGGTGCCGGCATTGCCGGTGCCGCAGCAGCGAGGACTCTCTCGAATGCCGGCGTAGCTGTTCAAGTACTCGAGGCCAGCGACCGCATCGGCGGTCGCATTCTCTCTTCCACTGAGTGGGGTGCTCCGGTTGAACTGGGCGCTGCGTGGGTCCACTCCACCAAGGGAAACCCGGTCACCGGTCTAGCCACGGCTGCCGGGGTTTCGCTTGTGCGGACGAACTACGCAGATGAGCTCATTCGGGATACCGTCACTGGGCGAGAGAGTGAACAGGCCAAGACCGTCAAAGGCCGACTCTCCGATCTCACTGATCAGCTTTCGGCTGACTCCAACTCCCCCTCGCTCTCTGTCTCGTCTTGGCTCGCGCGACGTAACTGGAACGCAAACCGATTCGGACGTTGGGCTCAGGCTGTCGAAATCACGCAGGAGTACGGACTCGATCCCTCGACACTTAGCGTCGCCGCGTTGCAGGAAGGCGAAGACGGTGCCGGTGGAGATGCCTTCGTCAAGGGCGGTTACATCGCCATTCCCCAATACCTTCTTGACGGCATTGAGGTGCGACTCAATCAACCTGTGACACGTGTTGATCCCACTGGTCCGACCGTGCGGGTGAGCACCTCGCGCGAGATGCTGACTGCTGATGCCGTGGTTGTCGCAGTTCCTCTTCCCTTGCTCCAGGCCGGAGTGCCAGGAATCACGGGCATGACCCAAGGTGTCTCACTTGCACTCCGGGGACTGACTACTGGCAACCTCGAGAAAGTTATCTTGAGATACGACGAGCAGTGGTGGGGTGACTCCCAGGTGCTCGGCATTGTTGGAGGCGGTGTGAGTGGCGCACCCGATGGATCACCCGCAGCTTTGCGCTGGACGGAGTTCTATTCGCTAACGCCACTCGTCGGCTTCCCGGCACTCGCAGGTTTCTCCGGCGGCTTCGCGGCACGCACGAGACCTGCATCGGCTGCAGGCTGTGCATCGGAGGCGCAAGCCCGCCTTGCTGCTGCCTTCCGGGTCCGGCAATGACGAAAAACTAAGGTTGCCCTCCGATTGAACCCGACTGAAAATCGGATGGTCGACGGTTCGATCCCGTCCCTGGCCACCGCGAGCACGCTACTTGCGCGTGAACCAGTTATTCGTTGTCGGATTGAATGCCAAGAACCGGTTACAAACAGCCCCGCCCTTGCCAGTATTCATCCACTGCGCCCACGAAGCGGACCAACCGCCACTGGTTGCACCAGCCCAATTCAAATTCTTGTCATCAATACCAATGCAGTCACCTGTTGCAGGCAAGGCAACACTTTGCAAAATATCTGGTGGTAGCACGTCAGTCAGCCCGGGGACGTCAGACAGCAGGTTGATGACATCCACACTGGAGTTCGAGACATACGCGTACTGCCCGCTAGAACTAATAGCGATCGAGTACGGAGCCCCACCGACGGGGATTGTTGAGGTCATGATGTTGGTTGCAGTGGAGATCACACCAACGGCGCTCCCACCGTTCAACGCGACAAGAATGCTCGAGCCGTCAGGTGTTGCCGCTATGCCAAGCGGAACGGAATTCGTGGTGATGGGTGAGCCGACGACGGTGTTATCCGAAACACGAATCACCGAGACCGAGTTCTGAAGGTCATTGGAGACATACACGAATCGCCCGTCGGGAGTCACCGTCACTCCAAACGGCCCCGCCGACGACCCAACCGAACCAACAGCGATGCTCGCGACAATCGTGTTAGTCGACGCTTGAATTACTTTCACAGTGTTGGAGTTGAAATCTGAGACGTACACGTACCGGCTATCAGGCGTCACGACCAACTCTTTCGGACCATCAAAGCCCGTCAGCATGGTCACTGAGTTGTCCAATCGTTTGATGATCGACACGCTCGCTGTACCGCCCGTCGACACGTATACGTAAGCCCCATCCGGCGACACAGCGATCGAGAGAGGCGCCGAGAATGCGGCACCAAGGACGATCGGTGACCCGACCAATGTGTTATCTGAGGTTCGGATCACCGAAACCGAGTTGCCGCTTCCAAAGCCTCCATAGTTGGAGACATATACATACAGCCCATCGGGAGTGATCGCTATTCCTTGCGGGCTGTCAAAGCCACCAATTGTGGCTGTCACCGTGTTCGATGCGGTGTCGATCACCGACACGGAGTTAGTGCCCGCGACAGCAACATAGACATACCTGCCATTCGGCGTCACGGCCACGGTTTTGGGATTTGACCCAACAGGCACAGTGGCGACCACGGTGTTCGCAGCTGCCGCATTCGCGACGCGGGCGCCCATCAACATGCCGGCAACGACCACCACAACTGACAATGCAGCGAGGAAAGTCTTAGAACGAACCGACCTTAGAACCGTCATAACTGACTTCCAACCACTGGGAGACTTAACCCAGCAAGGAAAGTTCTCGCCGAGCGCGAAAGGAGGTGCAAGTCCACGCCCGAGCGCTGCGCCTCAGGAACAGTGGAGCAAACAACCGTAACCATAGCCAATTAATCTGGCTCAAGTACCCGAAATTGACCCCGAGGAAGCGACTGTCATGTGCACAACATTGTGCACAGACTCTGCAGCACTCACACGCACGGTGAGGGACTCACAAGACACCACCACTGACCGTGGGTGCGCACCCATCTGAAAATCAGAATGTCGACGGTTCGATCCCGTCCCTGGCTACCACGAAATACTCTGCGCATCTTGTTAACTTCAGGCGGTCAACGTTTTCATATCGACAATGAAGTGAAATTAGTATGAATGCCCCCTCTTCTCGAAGTTATCGCCAAGGTGTCGAACCACAGCGAGTTACGGAGAGCGCCAAGCCACACATTTCGGGCAACGGCACGGCATACAGTTTCGTGTCATCGCCCGCCACGATGATGCCAAGAAATCGATTCGCTGAATCAAAGACTCCACCACCGGACTGGCCGTCACTTGCGCCTCCCGTCACCTCTAGGGAATTAGGAGTCGCAGCGCGGATTGTGCCGCCATGTTGTGTTACCGGCCCAGGAGCGGCGGCGCCACGAATAGCAACCGTCGCGCCAGCGACGGGAACTACCACTCCGATACTTAGTGAAGACGGTTTGATACGCCCGGCGACACGAAGCAACGCAACGTCGCGCAGAGGATCCTGCTTAACTACTTGACCGGAAAACTCAGTCGTTCCCACGATCACCACAGTGCTCTCGGGAACGCAGTCGGCCACAACATGCGCTGCCGTGACTACCGCCGAAGCTTTCTTAGAGGGGATTACCGCAGCAGCACGCCGTGGAATCACTACACCCGAACCACGAATCTCGTTACCCACATTGTCTAGGCACCGAACAATGACAGTGCCACTGACAGGAGGCGGTGTTGAAGCTAACGCTTGTGAAACGAAACCACCCGTCAGCGTGAGCGATAACCCCACGTTCCAGATGAGGAGTCGTAGTAATTTTCGCGCAAACATACGAACCCTCCCGTTCCGCTATTTGGCCACTCCGCCCAACTGGGATTCCAGCCCTGCAAGCACGTTGCACCTGCTGATCGACCATAAGCCTGAGCCCATGAAGGCGGCGGTGAACTCCTCAACGTTGTCATTCGGTAGTCGGCCGTACCGCGTGGCATGAGTTTCCGTGCTGGGCTCAGCCACCGGGTCAAAGTAGCTACGGCCATGCTGTCCGTTCCATTGCGTGGGCCAGCCGTGTATGTCACGGTCGAAGCATTCACAGCGTAAGACGCGACCGCTGTTCCACCTGTGCCGGTTAGCACTGCAATGGAGTTGACCAGGTTCTGAAGATTCAGAGTGGATGTGGCGCTTGCATTCACCAGGATTGTCTGGCAACTAGAAGAACCTAAATTGAAGATGATCTGATCGCCGGGATTCACTTCAAATGTCACGGCATTTGAGGAGGTGCAGTCGGCGGTGAAGTTTGTCACCGCGGCTTGGGCTGGCGCAGGAATGACCAGTGCGAGCACGAGGGCGAAAAGAGGGGTAAGTGCAATTGAGCGTCTCATGAATCGCACCATACTCACTTATGGGCCGAAAGTACTCCTGTCTGATTAATTTATTGTTGGCAATGGTTTTCCCAGTATTTGACGAGCTTTTCGAGCCTCATCTGGCGCGAGTGAGCCCCCAAAATAGGAATTAGGCGGAGATCCCCTTTTGAGATTTCTGGTTTTCCGTCTGGAGGTGCGACTACCTTGTCAACTTTCAATGAGATGGGTCATCGCTGCCATCACGGTCACCCCATTGTCAAGACTCTGCGCTACGGCTTCGCCAATCAAACCCGCCAAATTGGTCACAACACCGTCCAGGGAAGGGGTCGCGTGTTTGCACCCGCTGCCAATCGAGCGGAAACCTGCGAGAAGCCAAACTCAACGACCGACCTCGTTTACGGCTGTAACGGCCGTGCTTGTGATCGGCCGGATGGAGCGATACTCATGCAGTTGTCGGTGAAAAGGGAAAGTATTTTGGTGGCACTGGAACAGCGAAATTCACGATCGTCCCTGAACACAAAATCGTCAGTTGGCTGATCAAACTTGCGCGATCAGCAGTGTTCTCCGACTAGCGATTCGGAGGTGGGCCACCAGGGCCACCGGGACCCTGCGGTCCACCTGGGCCACCGGGTCCACCTGGGCCACCGGGTCCACCTGGTCCCTGCGGTCCACCTGGTCCACCTGGTCCACCGGGCCCACCTGGTCCACCTGGGCCACCTGGGCCCTGCGGTCCACCTGTCCCACCGGGACCGGTTTTGGCGAATGACGACGCAATATTCGCCCGGAAAGCTAATGGGATGACTGGGAATTCTTCGGTCAGGATGTAGCAGTAGGTGCCTTTGGGAAATTCCGGTGTCACCTGAACCCTGCCGTTCGCAGCATCAAGGTCACCGCTGCCTGCAACGTATTCGTAGTCCTCAATGTAAGTGCCGTTATACGTTCCACCTGGACCGCTTGGACGCGTACCCTTTTTTAGGGCAAACGACGATCGCAGGGTGCGCACACCACTCTTCTTGTTCTTGGCCTTGCGGTAGCCCTTATCCAGATAGATCGGGAAACCATCACCAGCCCAACCAATGAGTGGCGAATGTCGATTGGCATCAAGAATGTCCACGAGACCGTCAGGGATTCCGTGGTAGTGATACGCGCCTGTGGGCATCACGTGGGCATCATTGGAATCAAGCCCCAAATTGACGTTGGGACTCAGCGCATACTTACTCCAGCCACTGGCGGGATCGTTGTTGTACCACTCGGCGGCAAACGGGTCGAAGAGAACACCATTGACGGCAATGCCAAATGGTTGAGGAATCGAATAGATTGACGCATCTGAATTCCGGGTTGGAGTTGTAGGAAATGAGTAGTCATAACTCTGAGCGGAGATTGTGTTGGGGTTGTTCGCATTAGGAAAGGTGCCTGTGCTGTGATTCGGCAAGCCATTTGCGCGAATGCGACGAATACCTTTGGCGACACTAACCTGAACCTGACAGCCAGTTTTTGCATCCGTGAATGAGTAACTCTTGGTTACATCGACGGGAAATAACTTCGCGGCATGCGCTGGGGATGAACCCAACATGAGAGCAGTACTTCCAGTCGCAGTCACGGCGAGGCTTGTGGCTAATGTCCCCAAGAGGAATCCACGCCGGCTGACCTGTGCTTGGGAAAACGTAGATTCAGTTTCTGATGACATGGATGGAAAATAGCAAACACATCTGTGTTACTCCTGTGAAAACCCATAGTTTTGTCTTGAAACTGCAACCTACGGTCACTCCATAACTATGACAACGCACTATCGCAGGCTCATCGCATTTGCCACGGCTGGGCTAACCGCTGCCAGCTCCCTTCTCATCACTGCACCCAGCGCCAGCGCTGCCAACGCCGATCTGGAGTGGTTTTTCGATCGTGCCCTCCGCGAGGTGATCGATGTCGGTACGTAGGGCGACAGTCACGGCGATATCACCGTCATGCGCGGCGGCGTCAGTGATGTTCGCGGCGGCAAGACTGTTGTTGCGTATTCGGCTTTGCAGATCACCACTTCCATACTCATTCCCGGGGCCTGCCTTTGAATTCGTGATTCAGTTCCACCTATATATGCAAACCTCTCGTAGGGTCTCGGTGCATACTCGGCATAGATCAGAACGCGTGCACGAGGTGCTCACAGACTCAACAAAACGGAATACGTTCATTGGGAACTCCACGGACACCCCGAGAAACTGTGTATGACTGGAAAGACCTAGTCAACTGTTTCGCATCCTTCTGAGAATCGGAAGCTCGACGGTTCGATCCCGTCCCTCACCACCATGAATGCCTTTAATGAACGGTTATTCCCACAACAGGGGCTCGCATGAATTTTCAAGGAGTTGCCTATGTGGAATGTTGCGTTACCAGTCCCTCTTCTATTCCGGTGGAATCAAACAATGATGGATAATGATACGCTTTACCGTATCTTGAGGAGGTGATCGGTATGTCGGCGTCAGGAATGCTCCGCTCTACGCGGACCAGCCACGGACTCTCGCAGCGCGCCCTTGCAAAAGCGGCCCGCGTCCGCCAGCCCGGTGTAGCGGCGGTGGAGTCCGGCCGTGAGGACGCAACCGTAAGTCGACTCGAGCACCTCCTGAATGAGTTGGGTAGCCGGCTCACCGTGCTGCCCTCCCGGCGACGCCCGGTGTGGGCGGCCGGCGAAGCCGTTCGCCGCGCACTCGATGCCCATGATGAGCGCTCTGCTTGGCGCGAGGTGATCCAACTGAACGACGATCTGCGCGAAGCCGACCGCGCAACTTGTGTCGCCCTGGCGATAGCACCGCCCGGACGCACGGGTGACTCTCGATTTGATGCATTAATAGCGGCAGTCACCGACTCCGCCCTCGTTGACGCCCGACTTCCGCGACCCGAATGGCTCGACGAGGAAGCTTGGAACCTTGATGAGCCGTGGGACGTGGAAGAGATCCCATCTCTGCGGAAAGCTGCACGAAATGCGACTCCTCCAGCAATACGACGTCACGGCGTGTTCCTCGACCGAGTTGTTCTCGCGAGCATCTGATGCCCGCCACCATGACGCCGGAAGAGATCCGCGAACTCCTAGAGGAACTTGCGACGCGACTCAATGATGCAGGAATCAGTGCGGGGATACGAGTGGTCGGCGGTGCGGCGCTCTCCATTCTCGACAAGGATCGTCGCTCGACCTCCGATATTGATGCCGTGATCGTCCCAGCTGGCGTGGCGGCCGACATCGTGACCGATCTGGCTCATGAGCGCGGATTGCCTGGTAACTGGCTCAACGACGCAGCTCTCGCATACATCCCACCCGTGGGCCCTGACGATTGGGTCGAGGTGATCCATCGGGGTGACGTCCGCGTGTCAATCGGATCGGTTCACATGCTCTTGGCTATGAAGCTGCTCGCCAATCGCGGAGTTCGAGACAGTGATGACATCGCATTTCTTCTTGCTGCATGCGATGTTAGGAGTCTTGATGATGCCCAAGAAATCTATGAGAGGTATCACGCGCAAGATGTCATCTCGCCAAGCGCAACGGCTCGTATCCAACAGTGGCTCAGTCAACAGTCAGGCCTCTAGCCATCGGTGGTTTTCCGGCGAGCATCCCACTGAACCTCGGAAGGTTGACGGTTCGATCCCGTCCCTGGCTACCCACAGAATCCCATGACTCAGGAGTTTCCAGCACTAAACTTGGACCGAAATCGTCTCAACCGGCTGTACTGAAGTTGACCGAGATCTCTAATATCGAGTTATGAAACTCGGGACTGTACATGAACGTCATGAAGTTGCAACCAACATTCGCGGTGCTCGCGCCTGGCGCGTTCGGTATTCATCGCAGGATTCGTCAGGTGTTGCCACTGAGTCAAGCGGACTGGTGATTGCACCCAGTAACGGTGGAAGCAACCTGCCTGTGATGACTTGGGCGCACGGCACTACGGGTCTGGGTGATGCGGCCTGCCCGTCTGCTCAACCGGATCCGGTGCGTGAACTCATCGTGTACTTCTCAGCAGAGTCAACCCAGTCCATCGATTACGGAGTCCCAGGCCTGCAAGCATTCATCGATGAAGGCTGGATTGTGTGTGCAACTGATTACCAGGGTCTGGGCACACCCGGCATGCACCACTACACAGTCAATAGGACCAACGCGATTGACGCCGTGAACATTGTTCATGCTGCGCGTGCAATGGATATTGGCGCGGGAACACAATTTGGCTGCATGGGCTGGTCACAGGGAGGTGGCGCAGCCGCAGCTGCTGCCGAACTTGATGCAGACATTTACGGCGAGCTCACCCTTGTTGGGACAGTGCCGATATCTCCCGGCGTAGGAAAGATCGCAATGGCTAATCCCGTGGGTCCTGCTCAGGCGCTCACTAGTACAGACATACCCCCTGATTCACATCTTGTGATGCTGCTATTCGGCACTGCAGCCGAGAACCCCCAACTCCAACTGTCCGATCTCTTCACGCCGCTGGGCCTCAGCATCCTCACCGAAGCATGGAATACCCAACCCGTTCATCACCTCAACGACACAATTGCGCGGTTGTTTCGACTTAAAGGTGCAATCTTGCAGATTAAGCCTGGTGTGATGCCTGCTTGGCAAGCGGCGGTTGCTGCTGGATCTGCGGCGCAAAACACACCAGTCTGTCCTGTGTTTGTTTGTATGGACACCTTCGACGGTGGAACTGTTGTCCCCGTAGCTTGGCAGACCGATTACGTAACAGCTGCGCAATCGCTCGGCGGCACTGTTACCACCAAGGAGTACCCCAACGATGACCACTTCAGTCTGCCCACCAGTTGCATCGGTGATGCAACTGCATGGTTGAAGCCACTATTCACATCAAGATAGCTCGCACCTCACACTGCCTGCGTTGAACTCGTATGTGTTCTTGGCGGAGCAGGGCTCGGTGCACGAACATGCTGGATTGACTGGTATTTCCGCTCCTGAAAATCGGAAGGTCGACGGTTGGATCCCCCCACTGGCCACTCCTACAACTCAGCCCTTCTGCGGTATGGGATACCCGCCGTTCACCTCGCAATCGCTCCGCCACAGGTTTGGCGCAATCGGCGCATTGAGAACACCTGGTGGATCCACCAGGCCACCATTCGGGTTCTCGCAGGCCCAACTGGTGACTGAGACGTCGTCGATGAAAACCGACACCTGCTCGAAGTTGTAGTTCACACCAGCCTCGGCCGGACCTCCCTCATTTGTGAGGACCCGCACCGTGTACGTCAACGTCGAACCATTCAGCTTTGGCTCCATCAATTCAACGACGGCGGAGTTGGTTGCACCACTTTGGTTGTGTGCAACAACAACGCCGTTCGGATTGGAGTCACCAAACAGCTCGGGCCACGAATCAACCAGTTTCTCAACGCTGCCGGCCTGCGCCTCACGGAAAGGTCGATCGGTAAAGCCCAAGACAACTGGATCAACATCTGTCAGGGTCAACGTCCAAGTGTCATCACCGTTGGGTGAAATGGATCCACCATCAGCCGTCTGACTGAAAAGCCAATTCGCTTCTTCGCTGTCTTCGGACGCGTCAGTGCTCTGCGATCGGGCACCTAAGGCAAAGCCTCCTAACCCGATCAGTGCAGCAACCAATGCAAGAGCGAGCCAGGATTTCCAGGTCATGCGTTAAGAGTATCGAGGTGACACAGTCTTGTTCGCAACGGCATTGCTCGACTCACTGCTCAACTTTCTTCTTGCGGCTCGCAATCTTCGAAAATAGTCCCGTGAACGTAAACCCCTTGCGAATCAGTATCAAGATCGAGCCAAGCACGATCACGATCGGGGTAATGACCCCCCAGAAAATGTAGGAACCCATGGAATTCAACTGATTATCGAGCCACGTGAAGTTCATGCCGAAGTAGCCCGTCATGAAAGTGATCGGTAGGAAAATAATGGTGACGATAGTCAATTGATTGATTCTGTTGCCCTGCCAGCCGGAAACCTGCCCCTGCAAATCCTGAACAGCATTGCGCAAGGAATCGGTGATGAACGCGATGAGCTTTTCAGTGCTGGCAACCTGGGTCGCGAATGCCTGTAGTTGCGCAACACCACCGGGAGTCATCCCAGGAATGGTTTGTGGATCAATGAGTGCAGCCGTGACATTTACTTCGTAGGCAGGCAAGCGCAAGGCAAGCGGATTCAGTGTCTGACGCAACTGGATCAATTGCTGTGATTGATTGTTGTTCGGGTTGGATGTCGCCAGAATCTGAGCATCAAGTGCAGTCACCTGCGTTGCAAGATTCACCAGGCCTTGTTGCACTCCCACGAGAAGCATTTGAAGAACCACTCCGAGCACCGCGCTGGGATCGTTGAGAAGGAACGCTGATCGTTCGATGATTTCGCGCTGAACGGTTGCCACTGCCTGGTCTCCAGTCATGCGAACCGTGACGAGGCGATTGGCATTCCAGGTGAAAAACAACTGCTCGGCGGGCAAACCACTCTGATCATCCATCCACGCCACACCGCTCAGACCGCTGCTATCACTGCCAAAGGTGATCGCAAGTGACGATTCATCAAACGGCAGAACCGACTTTGGATCAATCCCGAGGGCGGTGAACATCGCAGAAGCCTGTGGATCCTCCGCACCCTCGATCTTTACGTCGATCCAGGTCAATCCAGTTGCAGAACTCGCGCTCGCGGCTTGCTCGACTGAGCAGGCCGTGACGGTGTGACCGTCAAAGATGGTCGCTTGCATGAGAGCAGACTAGAACCGTTCAGATCACTTCGGGTCGGGAGACTCGTTGGAGCGTGCCGTTCGCCAGCCTTGAATAAACAGGCCCATGATTAAGGCGACGCAGGTGACCAGGTAGATCTGCCCGATGACCGCCTCACTCGTGGCAAGCAGCTGACCGATGTTGCTCCCTGCCGACAAATCCCCGTACCCGAGCGTTGTCAAGGTTGCCAAGGAGAAATACATGAAACTCGTTGTGGGCTCTGCTGATTCGAAGAAAGATCGTTGGCTCAATTGCTCGATTGAGACGAAAAGATAGAAGTAGGAGATCGGGATCAGTAGGTAGGCAGCTATCGCGCCGAGAACTGTCGGCGTACTCACTTGCCGATGCTGCAGGAGCCTTCGAATGATCGCGATTGGTGTTGCGACGGCGAAAACCACCACGATGAGAAAGCCGACAGCCCTCAACTGACTAGCGCCCGTCGACGGTGCCATGCCACCCACCGCTGAAACGATGATCAGGAGAGCGGTTGCCGTCACGACGATCACATCAACAACGCGCTGCGTTCCTCGATGCAAGCCAGATGCCCGGAGCGCAAGGAGCAACGTTGCCCCAATGAAGAGAGCGACCAATGCCGCTACAACTCGGCTCAGAATAGGTGCGTCGAAAGCGTCTAGGTCAACGAGTGAAAGCATCGTGATGACCGTGACGGTCAGAATAAGCAGCCAGCCAAACTGATCCAGTCGCCCGGTGGGATTGTTGAACCTGCTCAGAGTTTCTGGTTGTGATGACTCGGACATGGCACAAAGGTACCGGGCTCATCACCATGTCATTGGCACGGCTTCACGACTTATCACCTCCCTATTCATCTTGATGGTTGCGGCCTATTACTTGGTGGTCGGTTTCGACAACATCACCAACCCAACTAATCCAAACGCCAGCAATTGGCCGTTTGTGCAGGGCGTGCTGAGTGGCGATGGCATTCCGGCAGATAGCGACCGTTGGAACAACGCTCAGAAACTCACATTTCTGGGATGCTTCCTCGGCCTAGGGGTTTTCTTCTTCGGCTTCATGGTTGTAGGTGGGAACTGGTTCATCATGTACTTGAACTCGAAATGGAATGGCCTCGCTCCGGCCTTTCAGAATTCCGTGATGACGATCACCATGTTGATTCTGACCGTTGGTGTCATGATTGGCGGGCACTTTATGAAAGACAACGAAGATGGCAGAGCGTAATGCTTGATGTTGATATCTCAGCCATACAGCGCACGTTCCCCACTGTCCTCGCACATTAGCGAGCGGTGCCCCCAGGTTTAGCAAGCTGCGACTGCAGAGCCGCCACCATCGACTTGAGCTCGGCAAGTTCTTTGAGCACTTCCTGGTTAGCGTCGGTTGTAACTGGTGGCGTTGAATCGGTTGCAGGTGCAGGTGTAGATGCAGGTGCTGGTGTTGGTGCGCTAGCCCCAATGCCACGCTTCACCAAGCTCGCGGCCATGCCGGCTGAGACAATGCCTAACACGGAAATGCCTACGAGCATGATGAGGGTGGCGTAAAAGCGTCCAGACCAGGTCACGGGCACAAAGTCTCCGTAACCCACCGTGGTGATGGTTTCGAACGACCACCAGACCGCATCACCGAACGTGGTGATCTCCGCGCCCTGAGCTCCACGCTCAGCACTGAGCACCATCAGGCTGCCGACCCACACCACCAACGCCGTTGCCATACCTGCACTTGCCAATGCTTTGCTGGAGAGTGCACCTTTGCCCTTGGACAGGATTCCGTCGCTGTTGAAGGCGCGAAGCACACGCAGCGCCCGGAATTGCGGAAGCACAACGGTGATGACATCGAGATAGTGGGTCTTGATGAAGAGCAGTCGTCGCGGGGACAAGGTGATGCGAAAGAGAAGATCTGCTGCGAACAGGACCCACAAGATGTTCCCAAACACATTGGCCCATTGAAACCACGTGTCGTTCGGGTAGTAGAAGATCGCTTGCAAGGAAAAGAGCACCAAGTAGACAAGAGCCAGTGCTGAGAGCAACAAGTCCGTCTTTGCCTCGTAGGCATTAAGAATTTGAATCCGCCGGTCATCCGATGCGGTCAATGTCTTTGTCATGTGCGCAGTTTAGGAATTGCGCGTATCCATGAGAACTAGCGACGCTCCCGAATTCTCGAGGGATCAGCGCCATCAGCTGAAGCAACTACCGATGCTCCACCTTCGTTGTCTGACTGAAGAGAAATCCTTGTGGAGACATCTTTCTCGTCAGCAGAGGAGACTTCGCCACGATCAATTGCAGATACAAACTTCTGATAATCCTCATCGTTCTGGACTGCGTAATCGTGGGAGAACTGCGCAATGGCCTTATCGAAGCGATCGGAGCTTCCCAGATATGCCGACAGTGCTATCGGATCTCCTGAGCGGGCGTGGGCGCGGGCCAGTGCATGACCACAGAGATTTGCATAGGCGTCGTACTGATCCTGAGTCATGCCGAGCGGATCGGGCGCCCACTTCATATCGCGGAGTTGGCGCACGTAGTAGCTACGGCCCTGCGGTCCCTCAACCCAGCCCAGAAAAGAATCCGTGCTGGCTTGCATCAGTCGCTGCCCAGCGATGACCCGCTCACCGTGGCTTGAATAGGCAGAACCTCCACTGTGCGGCTCAAGAACGCTACTGACGGCTTCCTTGATCTGCAGCACCAGAAGATCCTCTGAATCACGACCTTGAAGTAGCAGAACAAAAGCGAGAAGACCGACGCTTCCGACACCAACAACTTTGTGACCTGCATCCACCCAGTGGTACCGAGACAACAACGCCTCGCGATCGACGAGTAGCGACCCTTTATAGGTTTCATACATTCGATTGACCACTTCGCGCGAACCAGAGTCAGCATCGAGGGATACCAAAAGTGGTGGTTTGTCTTTGAATCTGCGCTCACCATCCTGCGCCGTGGTCAAACTCTTCACCGCCGACCACCGGTTCCGGGCCATAGCAATCTGCTCGGTGCTACGGACTGCGTTCACGGCCGCCTTGGAGTCGGCTTGCTTGGCCCATTGGGTCAACATGTCGGTATCGATTCGGTAGTACCACAAATCCAAATCAGCCATCGCAGCGAATTTCGCCATGTTGAGTCGGTACGCCTCTGCAACGATTTTTGGTAGTTGACCCGAATAGGTTGCGCTATGACCTGCCGTGCGGGCAGCAACCTCAAAACTAGTTGCTAGCCGGATAACGTCCCACTCGAATGGACCGGGATTGGTCTCATCAAAATCATTCAGGTCGAAGACAAGACGCCGATCTGGAGATGCAAAGAGTCCGAGGTTTGAAAGATGAGCGTCACCGCACAGTTGCACGGTCAGCCCGGAATTTGGCACAGCGCCCAGATCGGCAGCCATCACTGCAGCAGCCCCTCGCAAATAGGAAAACGGGCTTGCTGCCATTCGGTTATGACGCAAAGGTAAAAGTTCGGGAACCCGCTGTTTCTCTTGCAGAAGCAAAGTGGCTACGGGATCTTGCCTGTCTACGGCCGGAACGTACTTCCCGATATCGATTCGACGCCGCACCTTCCGAGCAGCCCGGCCGATTTCCATGCGTTCAGCAACTGTTGCGTTGCGTACTGGGGTGACCATGAGTGACGAGTCAGCCGTTAACGGGCTCGAGGCCCTTTGCAATTTGAACAAGCTGCTGAGCAGAGAGATTCTTAGTGCCGAAGGTTTCGATCCAGATTCGGGTGGTCCGTAATCCAGGCGCTGCGGGCAAGGTCACTTCGAGGTGACCTCCAAAACGCACAACATCTGCCTTGGTGCATTTCTTCGTCGATGCTGGATCGCAATATGCCTGAACAACTGCTTTCGCATCGCCAATGTTCGTGGTGAGAACTGTCTGACCAACTCCGATGTCTGAGCACATCGGGTTACCCTCAGTGATCGCGAATTGCCGCCCATTTGATTTTCCGTACCGGGCAGTCACATTTTCTTCGGTTCCCGCTTGGCACAAGTCATTGCCGCCGATGTGAGTGGCCTTGAGACCAGCGGTGAAGGACGGTTCATAAACCGTATAGGTCACGCCTACTTGGATGTTTTCATAAGCATCGGAGGATCCCATTGCCTGCGCTGGCGAAACAAGAGCCACGAAACTTAGAGCGGCTGCCGCACATCCGATTGCAGACTTGTTCATGACACTCCCTTGTTGGTCGTGTCCAAATTACCAGTTGACAATGATTCGGGCACGTCCCCGCCAGAGTTTTCCTTTGAGGACGGAGGAATGCGTCATTCCTGAGTGGGCCCTCGCGAGCGCCTTGCCCCTACTTACAGCAGCTGGGATGTTCTTCGATTGCCCCACAATCGGGGATCGCACGACAGTAAACAGTGCCTTTTTTGGGATGGCTTTGGCCGCCTTACGGAATCTGGGCACAACCTCCCAGCGCGCATCCGAGCGTTGCCGATAAATCACCCGCGCACTGGCAATGCTCGGTGTGATGGCCGCAACCGGGGGCGTGCTGGTTGTGGGCGCGGAGCTCGAAACCGGGAGCGGCCGTGACTCCGTGACTGTGACTTCTGGCTCCGAAGCAGTCGGCGTTCCACCACCTCCTCCACCACCGACACCTCCGCCACTACCCGCAGGAGAACTTGGCCCACCGGTGCCGTATGCACTGGTCCCCACCGCATTTATCGCTGCCACCCGAATGTAATAGGGCGTTCCATTGATCAGGCCCGTTGCAACAAGTGATGTGGCTGTTGATGGGCTGTGG
Organism: uncultured Actinomycetes bacterium; assembly: GCA_903918595.1. Lineage (GTDB taxonomy): Bacteria > Actinomycetota > Actinomycetes > S36-B12 > S36-B12 > CAIXFB01. Next base: position 3,237 of record CAIXFB010000323.1, on the reverse strand, counting down.
GCTACTGCTGTCCAGTTCGTGTTATCCGTTGAGGTTTCTACCAAGTAATCGGTGATTGACTCCCCACCATTACTCACTGGTGCCGCCCAGTTCAGGGTTAGTTGCCCATTTGCCGGGGTTGCGCTCACACTCGTCGGCGCACCTGGAACCGTTGCCGGGGTGAGTGTGCCAACCAGATTTGCGTACAGCCCTGTTCCCGCAGCACTGATCGCAGCAACCCGAAAGTAGTAGGGAGTTCCGTTCGTGAGACCCGTGACCGCTAGGGATGTGGCAGTTGAAGCCGTATGTGGGAATGCAGTCCATGTGCTGTTGTTGGTCGAATACTCAATTGTGTAATCAGTAATCGGATCAGCGCCCGGGTACGTGGGCACTGTCCAAGACAGATTCACCAGAGCATTGCCGCGAGTGCCCGTAACCGGAGTCGGGGCGTAGGGACTGATCGAGATTTTTACAGTCTTCTGAGTTCGTGCTTCAGCTATGTACGCAAACTTTGCAGTTTGACTCCCTGAAGTGGGGAAGGCAATTGCAGTGGTTTCTGGATTCACACTTCCCGCGAAAGCGGTGAATGAAGCCGAGGAACCCGTGCGAAGGTCAACTTTCACCACCTCACGCCCGTAGCTGCCCACATAGGCAAACGCTGAGTAAGGGTCGATAGCAAGAGAAATCGCACGACCGACCAGCCCTATGGCCATGAGTTGTACGGCGCCCGTACCGGTATCTATGCGGGTCAAGCTTGCACCGTTGGCATGGGTGAGCAAGATCTGAGTCCCGTCGGGCGTTACTGCGATGTTCACAGGGCTGGCGGTGGTCAAGGAATATGTCACGGAAAGCGACAGGTCTGAAGTCGTGATTTTGCTGACCGAGTCGCCTGAGTAACTTGCCGCATAGAGCGAATCACCGTCGGGAGTAATCGCAAGAGCACTAGGTTCCGAAGCCAAGATCAGTGATCCCACCACGGTGTTGGTGCTCAGTTGTACCTTCTCAATTCGCTTCGCGAGGCGCTCAGCGAAGTAGGCATACGTGCCCGTTGCATCAATCACCACGGAGTAGGGATCACTCCCAGAAGCCAACGGGTGGTTTGTCACGGAGTTATCACTCAACAAGATTCGGGAGTACCTGGCGGTGGACTCATGAGCAACAATCACAAAAGCGTTAGCAACTGGATCGATAGCAAGGCTACTGGGCTTCGCGCCGGCACTGATGTCCGTAACTGCACCAGTATCGAGGTCAACTTTCCGCACGGCGTCTGCGGCGTAGTCATTCACGTACGCGAAGGTGCCGGTATTCGTGATCGTCATCGACGATGGTCCGACACCACCGCCCAAGTAGCCAGGGCCCTCAAACGCAACAGTGCCAGGCAACGCGACACCAGTTTCAGCGTTCGCAGGTGCGGCGATGAGGACACCCGTCACACTCAGCGCAATGCCAAGGATGAGCGTGAGCGTGGTGCGCAGTACTCGTTGCATGGCCGACTCCTTTACGGGACTCGGCGAACTTAGGTCGGTAGTGCTTGGGATTCCTAAGAAGAATGTGGCTAAAACGCCTTTTGGGGTGCTAGCGCCACACTAATGACGGGCCCCGGTCACAGCGGAGAACAAGGTCAGTTCGGTTGTTCACGAGATGTTTCAAAGCGGCTCACGAGTATGCCGACCGGAATGAGTGCAAAGGGTGCCCACGAGGAAATTACAGATGGCATCAGCGTGATCAAGCCAATCACGATGAAGGCGGCACTGAATACAAATCCTCGGAGCGGACTGTGTTGGGACGGTTTCCAATCATCGGGTTCGAGCAGTTCTGGCCGTGAACGCAGGTGCAAGCCGATCAAGCTACCGCTGAAACTGATCACCGCAAGCGTGAACCAATACAGCAGGCCAGCACCAGCGATATTTCCCGATCCATCACCCTGGGTGGAGGCGATGCCGTTGCCTTCGCCGTAGAGGGCACTCGGCCACGGCAAGAAGACGATGCCAATCAACCACATCAGGTTGAGCCAGAAGATTCGGTTGTCATAGCCGCGCATGCCGTTGAAGATGCGGTTGTGCACCCGCCACATCACTGCAACAACTACAAAGGTGAACCCAAAAGTGATTATTTCACCTGCATAGAGGCTGATGAGTTGCCATACGGACTCTTGTGCTTCGCTCGGACGAATATCGACGATGGACAGCACGAGAACGGTAATGGCCACCGCGACAATGGCGTCGGTGAAGTTCACCAACCGGTCAAAGGCACGCCCCGTGTTAATCATTGAGGAAAGAGTACTTGAACTCGTCGGCACGGCAGACTGTCTCCGTGGAGGTTTTTCTCGCTGGTGTCGCGCTTGGCTTTGCCTCAGGTGTCTCCCCAGGTCCACTGCTCGCCCTCGTCATCACCACGACCCTTTCGCGCGGCCTTCTCAAGGGCATCTCAGTTGCCATAGCTCCACTGCTCACGGATCTGCCCATCATCGTGATCATGCTGACGGTGGTCAGCCAGGTCTCAACCTCGGTGGTTGCCGCGTTGTCGATCTGCGGAGCGTTCGTGGTTGCATGGTTTGGTTACAAATCGCTCAAGTCGGCCCGCACCACGCACCTGGCTGACCTCGAGGACTCCCCCACCGACGCTCATCCGTGGCGCCAGGGTGCCCTGGTCAATGTGTTGAACCCCGCACCCTGGCTTTTCTGGTCGACGGTCGGTGCACCGCTGCTCGTGGTCACGTGGCGGGAGTCACCTTCCGGCGCCGCGCTGTTCCTCCTCGGCTTCTACCTGTTACTTATTGGCATGAAGGTGGCTCTCGCAGTTGCCCTTGCCTCGGCACGGCATCGCATCAATGATCGCGGATACCAAGCGATACTCATCGGCGCAGGGGCGATGCTGATCGTCTTCGCGGTGCTACTTGCCTATCAGGGCGTACAGGCCCTCATCAACTGATTGCAGTGGCAAGATCCGGGAATGACATCTGGTAACCCAGCAACTCATCGACGAGTCCTGATCACAGGCGGATCCCGCGGTATCGGCGCCGCCATTGCACAACGCTTCGCTGCTGCTGGTGATCGCGTTGCCATTCACTACTCAACTGGCGCTGATGCAGCCGCCGGAGTCTTAGCGGCTTTACCTGGCGATGGTCACACAATGGTGCAGGCGGATCTGCGAGACGCCGATGCTGTTAAGTCGATGGTCGATTCAGCAGCTGCACATCTTGGTGGAATAGACGTGCTCGTCAATAACGCTGGGGTGTTCTTTTCGCACCGGATCGAC
>CAIXFB010000322.1 GCA_903918595.1 uncultured Actinomycetes bacterium | reverse complement strand
GCTCCCCGCCTTCGATTCGCTCACCGTTGAGGTCGACCCCGCTATTGCATCCGAGGCTGATGTCATGGAGCAGGTCGACAGTCTGCGTGGCCGTTTTGCCTCACTCAAGGACGTCGAGCGCGCATGCGTCGATGGCGACGTATTGCTTGTCGACATTGCGGGTGTCACTCCAGAAGGCGATGAGGTCGATGACCTCACCGCATCTGCGATGTCCTATGAGCTCGGCACAGATGGCATGCTTCCCGGATTTGACGACGCTGTTCGCGGTGCATCAAAGGGCGAGGTCCGCACGTTCTCCTTCACCCCGCAAAACGGTGACTGGGCCGGCATCGACATGACCGTCAACGCCACTGTCGCCGGTGTGCGCGAGCGGGAGCTCCCCGAACTTGATGAGTCCTTCGTCACGATGGCATCAGAGTTCGACACCGTCGAAGAACTCAAGGCTGACATCCAGACCCGCCTCGAGCGCATCAAGCGCATGGAGCAGGGCACCGAGGCACGCATGAAGGTGCACGAGGCGCTCGTCTCTGCAGTTGAAATGCCCCTGCCAGAAGGTGTGATCGCAGCGGAGATCGCGGCGCACTTCGAAGACGGCCACGAGGGTGATGATGCCCACCGTGCTGAGGTCGAAGAGCAGGTCCGCGAGGGTCTGAAGAGCCAGTTCATCCTCGACAAAATCGCTGAGGACGAAGAGGTCGCCGTCGGAGAGAGTGAACTATCTGCCTGGCTCGTCCAGCAGGCCCCTCGTTACGGCATGACTCCCGACGCATTTGCCCAAGCCCTGGTGCAAGCAGGCCAGGTGCAGATGGCAATCGCCGACATTCGCCGGGCAAAGGCACTCGCAGTGGTGCTCGAGTCAGCGACCGTTGTCGATACCGCTGGCGTAACCGTGGATCTGAAGGCGCTCGAGGCGGATCTGAACGCTGGGCTACAAGCCGGAGAATAATTCGTTCGGCTGTTGGCGAACCGAGGGCTTCCACGGCGGCGATGTCTGCGTTCTGCGACTAGAGTCAGGGCATGTCCTTGGAGATGAATTCACCCTTCGATTTGCGTTCCGCTAGTGGTGGCATGGCCGGTTTCGGCGACATGCTCGATGAACGGCTTCTTCGTGAGCGCATCATTTGGCTCGAGGGACCGGTGATGGACGAGAACTCCAACCGCATCGCCAAGCAACTTCAGGTACTCGCGGCTGAAGATCCCGATAAAGACATCACCCTCTACATCAACTCACCCGGTGGCTCGATCAGCGCCGGCATGGTCGTCTACGACACCATGCAGCTGATCCCCAACGAGGTCGCCACGGTAGCCATGGGTCTTGCTGCGTCGATGGGCCAATTCCTCCTCGTCGCAGGATCCCCGGGCAAGCGATTCGCCACCCCGAACACGCGCATCATGATGCATCAGCCTTCTGGTGGCCTCGGAGGAACCGCGAGTGATATCAAGATTCAGGCCGAGCAAATGCTCTTCATCAAGAAGCGCATGGCTCTCTTGATCGCTGAGCACTCCGGCCAGACCATCGAGCAGATCGAGAAGGATTCCGATCGTGACCGTTGGTTCGATGCCGAGGGGGCCAAGGAATACGGCCTCATCGATCATGTGTACAGCAGCTCGGCTACCGCACCGGTGGTGGCCGCTTCAGAAGCCCGCGCCCGCAAGCCCAAGGGAGAGGACAAGTGAGCAACGTGTTCAATCCCACTAGCCGCTACATCATTCCGGAGTTCCGTGAGCGCACCGCGAATGGCGAGCGCACGCACAACCCGTACACCAAGCTTTTCGAAGAGCGCATCATTTTCTTGGGTGTGCAGATTGACGACGCTTCGGCCGACGATGTCATGGCGCAGTTGCTCACTCTGGAATCCCAGGATCCAGACCGCGACATCCAGATTTACATCAACTCTCCCGGTGGCTCATATACGGCCATGACTGCCATCTACGACACCATGCAGTTTGTGAAGCCACAGGTGCAGACAGTGTGTCTCGGTCAGGCTGCATCTGCTGCTGCAGTGCTGCTCGCCGCGGGTACTCCCGGCAAGCGTTTTGCGCTGCCACATGCCCGCATCTTGATTCACCAGCCCTACACCGAAGGTGGTGGCCAGGGTTCAGATATTGAGATCCAGGCGAACGAGATCATCCGGATGCGCAAGGAGATGGAAGGAATCCTTTCCCTGCACACCGGGCGCTCGGTTGAGCAAATCGAAACCGACATTGAGCGAGACAAAATCCTGACCGCAGACATGGCCAAGGAGTTTGGCGTCATCGATCAGGTCATTTCTTCTCGCAAGGCTGGATTCCCCGCTCCCGGAGCCTGATCGACGGTAACTGCCCGTCTTTGCGGCGCGCCAAACCTGCGCATCATTGGCGTTCTCAAGGTACGGTCATACCTTGGATCTCCCGATCCAGTTGAGAGGGGCATTTTCGTGGCACGTATCGGCGAGAGCGGCGATCTGCTCAAGTGCTCTTTTTGTGGAAAGAGCCAGAAGCAGGTCAAGAAGCTCATTGCTGGCCCGGGTGTCTATATCTGCGATGAATGCATCGACCTGTGCAACGAGATCATCGAAGAAGAGCTGAGCGAAACTTCGGACCTTCAGTTTGGTGAACTGCCCAAGCCGCGCGAAATCTTTGAGTTCCTCGACCAGTACGTCATCGGCCAAGATACTGCCAAAAAGGCGCTCTCTGTTGCCGTCTATAACCATTACAAGCGCGTGCAGGCTGGTGCTCCCGTCCGGACCAAAGACGACGCCGTCGAGCTGGCCAAATCCAACATCTTGCTGCTCGGCCCCACGGGTTCGGGTAAGACGCTCCTAGCTCAGACGTTGGCCCGAATGTTGAACGTTCCGTTCGCCATCGCTGATGCCACCGCCCTGACCGAGGCCGGTTATGTTGGTGAAGACGTCGAAAACATCTTGCTCAAGTTGATCCAAGCAGCCGATTACGACGTTAAGCGTGCCGAGACCGGCATCATCTACATCGACGAGATCGACAAGGTCGCTCGTAAGAGTGAGAACCCATCGATCACTCGCGATGTTTCCGGTGAAGGCGTGCAGCAGGCGCTGCTCAAGATTCTTGAAGGCACCACCGCATCAGTACCTCCCCAGGGTGGCCGCAAGCACCCGCATCAGGAATTCATCCAGATTGACACCACCAACGTGCTCTTCATCGTGGGCGGTGCTTTCGCTGGCCTAGACAAGATCGTCGAGCAGCGCCTTGGCAAGAAGCAACTTGGCTTCACTTTTGATCTGGTCGAGGGGGAGCGCCCTGACACCAGTAACGATGAGCCACTGGATCCCTTCTTGCATGTGATGCCTGAAGACATGTTGAAGTTCGGCATGATCCCCGAGTTCATCGGTCGCCTCCCGGTCTTTACGTCAGTGACCAAGCTTGATCGCGAAGCTCTCGTGGCCGTTTTGATCGAGCCAAAGAATGCTCTGATCAAGCAGTACCAGCGCCTCTTTGAGCTCGACGACGTCGAACTTGAATTCGATGAGCAGGCGTTGAACGAGATCGCGGATCAGGCGCTGTTGCGCGGCACCGGTGCCCGCGGCCTGCGCGCAATCCTTGAGGAGGTGCTGCTCAACGTGATGTATGACATCCCCAGCCGCACCGATGTGGGCAAGGTCGTCATCACCGGTGAGGTCGTCAAGGACAGCGTGCATCCCACGC
>CAIXFB010000321.1 GCA_903918595.1 uncultured Actinomycetes bacterium | reverse complement strand
CTGATGATCGAATAGCTTTTGGCGGGCGCGGAGCGCCCTACTATTTCGGATCCAAGATTTCAGCCAGGCAGGACCGCAATCGCGCCATTCATGCCGAACTCTGGCGAGTTCTCGTCGACCTTTTTCCGGTTCTTGGCTCCTCCCGAGTAACCCACACTTGGGGTGGCCCCCTGGGCGTTCCCCGCGATTGGTGGGCATCTTGTGGGTTGGATCGTGCAACAGGGCTGGCGTGGTCAGGTGGATACGTCGGTGATGGAGTCGGAACTTCACACTTGGGCGGCCGCACCTTGGCCGATCTGATGACCGAGCACGCTTCCCCGATCACAGAGCTGCCTTGGGTGGGCCACCAGTCCCCGAAATGGGAGCCCGAGCCGCTGCGCTGGTTGGGAACCAACGTGGGCCTGAAAGTCATGACGAGGGCAGATGCTGTGGAGGACCGGACCGGTCGACCTTCGAGGCTTGGCAAGATTTTCTCCCGCCAGATTGGTCACTAGCCGCTCAATGAGGGAATCCTGCGGAACAGGTGCCCTCTCGTGTATATTGGATCCAATCGAACTATTTGGATCCAATCTGTAGGAGTTCTGCCGTGACCAATCAGCCCATCGCTCCCTTAGCTCTCTTTGCGATTGACTCCCTGCTCAGCGAAGAAGAGCGGGCAATCCGCGACGTCGTCCGAGGCTTTGTTGATACCAAGATCCGTCCGTCGATCGCAGATTGGTTCGAGACCGGGACAATCCCGGCACGTGAACTAGCTCTCGAACTTGGCGCACTGGGCGTCTTGGGCATGCACCTCGAAGGCTATGGCTGCGCGGGCACATCCGCGGTGGCGTATGGGCTTGCCTGTACCGAGTTAGAAGCAGGCGATTCAGGAATTCGCTCACTTGTGAGTGTTCAAGGCTCTCTCGCTATGTACGCAATCCATGCGTTCGGGTCCGAGGAGCACAAGGATGCGTGGCTCCCCCGCATGGCGAAGGGTGAGGCCATCGGATGCTTCGGACTCACCGAAGCCGACTTCGGCTCGAACCCGTCAGGCATGCGGACCGCTGCGAGCAAGGACGGTGCCGATTGGGTGCTCAATGGTTCAAAGATGTGGATCACCAACGGCAATGTGGCTGACGTAGCAGTGGTGTGGGCGCAAACTGAGGATGGCATCCGAGGCTTCGTGGTTCCAACAGATACTCCCGGATTCCAGGCAAATGAGATCAAGCGGAAAATGTCACTCCGCGCATCGGTCACTAGCGAACTCGTCTTCACCGACATGCGGCTGCCGCACTCGGCGATGTTGCCTGGAGTGCGTGGCCTCAAGGGTCCACTCTCGTGCCTCAATGAGGCACGATTTGGCATCGTTTTCGGCACCATGGGGGCTGCGCGAGATTGCCTTGAAACAGCAATCTCCTACGCGATTGATCGCGAACAATTTGACAAACCAATTGCTGCCTACCAACTGACGCAGAAGAAATTCGCCGACATGGAGTTAGAGCTGGGGAAGGGGATGCTCCTTGCACTCCACCTGGGCCGGCTCAAAGATCAACACGCTTTGTCTCCGGAACAAATCAGCCTCGGAAAACTCAACAACGCACGAGAAGCTCTCGACATTGCACGTGAATGTCGAAGCATCCTCGGTGGCAACGGAATCACCCTTGAGTACCCCGTCATCCGACATATGAACAATCTTGAATCCGTATTCACCTACGAAGGTACAAATGAGATGCACACATTGGTGATTGGGCAGGCTCTCACAGGAATTGCGGCCTACCGCTGATGGGTGGGGCTCTAGACGGGATACTGGTCGCTGATTTCTCTCGGGTTCTTGCTGGCCCTTACGCCACGATGCTCTTGGGAGATCTTGGTGCAACAGTGGTCAAAGTAGAGCGACCATCAGGTGGAGATGACACGCGTGGGTGGGGCCCGCCCTGGGGACCAGATGGGCAATCAACATATTTCACTGGGGTCAATCGGAATAAGAAGTCACTGGCTTTAGATCTCACAACTCCGCAAGACAACGCTCGAGCCCGAGCGCTAGCCCGGCAAGCAGACATCGTGATCTCCAATTTTGCACCAGGAACCATGGAACATTTCGGTCTCGGTTATGCGGATGTCTGCGCATCCAACCCAGATGTCATCTACTGCTCCATCAGCGGGTTCGGTGATGGACCCGGAGCACAAATGCCCGGCTATGACTTGATGGTGCAGGCCATGGGTGGCTTGATGAGCATCACCGGAACCACTGAGCCAACCAAGGCCGGGGTGGCAGTCGTTGACGTCATCACCGGTTTACACGCCGGGATGGCCATTCTGGCGGCTCTGCATCACCGGGATGTGACCGGAGTGGGGCAGAACATTGATGTGTCGTTGCTCTCAGCATTGCTCTCTGGCCTCGTCAATCAATCAGCCGCGTTTGCCGGAGGCGGGGTGGTAGCCACTCACTTAGGCAACGCGCATCCCTCAATTGCTCCCTATGAGGTCTACAACGCTCTTGATCGAGGGTTCGTGCTGGCGGTCGGCAATGACGCGCAGTTCGCATCTTTGTCAGAGGCAATCGGACACCCGGAGCTCGCTAGCGATGAGAGATTCGCAACCAACTCTCAGCGAGTAGTACACCGAGAGGACCTCAACGCACGCTTAGTGCCAATTTTTGCTGAGCGTTCTGTTGAGGAATGGCATTCGTTACTACTTGAACGCGGAATTCCCAACGGACCCATCAATGACATCGCCGGAGCAGTAACGCTTGCCGCCAAGTTGGGTCTGGATCCGCTGGTCGCTATTCCCACCAATGCCGCTCCTCAACAACACATCACCAACCCGGTCCGCTACTCACAGACCGAGGCCTCCTACCCGCTTCCAGCTCCTGCGCTCGGTGAGCACACAGCTGCCCTCATCGAGGAATTTGATTTGGACGGAGCGGGGTCATGAACACGCCTCTCGCCACGCAGGTGAGTGAGCGACTCCGCGAAGACCTACTCACCCGGTCGTTGCTTCCGGGCCAGCAAATCATCCAAGAGGCACTTGCAGAGCGTTATGGAGTTAGTCGAGTGCCGTTACGCGAGGCGCTCAAAGAACTAGAAGCCGAAGGCTTGGTCATTCATGAGCCGCACCGTGGCTATTTTGTCACCGAATTGAACGCTGCCGAGATGGCCGAGGT
>CAIXFB010000320.1 GCA_903918595.1 uncultured Actinomycetes bacterium | reverse complement strand
GCGAGACCCCAAAGCTCGGGCGGCATGGTTTGCCGGTTTGCGGGAGGGGATCAGCACTCCGCCTGTGGAGCGTCGCCCGATCAAATGGAAAACAGTGTGGGAGATGTCAAAGGCCGGTCGGCCACCTGTCGTGTAGCTAGCTAGGAAGCGCAGAAGGATTCGTCCGCGGTATTGACGTTTGCGGTGTTGTCCTTCAGGGCGGCAGAAATCGACACCGGCTTGGCTGCCGTGAAATCCGGTCCCACGATGATCGTCATGGTTTGGCCTTGTCCGGGTACCGCTTCACTTGCCGCGTTCGCGGAGTAGATAAGTGTTTTTGCTGAGACATCCCACTCAGGGTCGTAGAGAACCGTGGTGGTCGTGTATGCGTTGTCCTTTGCGTTTCCTACCTCGACAACGTTGAACCCCTCTGCCCGCAGCAGTTTCTTTGCTTTTTTGCCCGCACCTGTTACGCCGGTGCCATTAAGTACCTTGACCCGAATCGTTTCTGGTTCGGCGCGCAGCAAAGGTTGATCAGTGCTCTTCTTGGGCGGCCATGCGGTGTCTTCCTTGATGGAGTTCCAGAGCGGCTTTGCTTTTTTCTTGTTCTGTAACACGTTTGCGCCATCGCCTGCTGGGTACCACGGCATCGTGGTGAACGTGATGTCGCCGGGGCGGAGATCTTGCATGCTGACTGCGAGATCTCGCAGGTTTTCAATGTTGGCGAGTTGTGGATCTGCGGTGAGTGATTGGGTAGCAGCATTAAGCACGCCAACGAGGGCTGCCGGGTTGAGCAGGGTGCCGGCAGAAAGAACTTTGCGCGCCATTGAGGATAAGAATGCTTGCTGGCGCCTGATGCGCGAAGTGTCAGAGCCATCGCCCAGTTCCTTGCGAGTGCGCACAAAAGCAAGTGCCTGTTCACCATTGACCGTTTGTAGGCCTGCATCGAGTTTGAGCCCGCTAAGTGAATCGTTGACCGGTTCTGTGAGGCACACTTCCACGCCGCCGAGGGCTTCGACGATGCGCTTGAATCCGCCAAAGTCGATGACCATGAAGTTTGTGAGATCAAGGCCAGACATTTCTTCGACGGCCTTCATCGCACAACCTGGGCCTCCGATCATAAAAGCTTCATTGAACTTGCCTTGGTAACCGCCCACGTCCTTGCCGTCGGCAGTGGTGCAGACCGGCAGCGTGATCAAGGTGTCGCGAGGGACGCTCACCGCGGTGGCGCGTGTGCGATCGGCGCTGACATGCAAAAGGATGGTGGTATCAGAGCGTTCGGCGTCACCGAACTTTGAACGGCTGCCGTATCCCTTGTTGCCTGCGCCCTGCCGGGTGTCGCTGCCCATCAGCAGCACATTGAAGGGAGTCTGCTCACCAGTGTCTTCGTCAATCACCAACGAGGTGGTCTCGGGAGCCGTCTCACCCGTTTGAGCTGAGACGTCGAGAGCTGTGATGTTGCCCTCAAGTTGACCCATGACCACTGTCACACCGGCTCCGACCATCGTGGCAGCGACCACAGCACCAGAGGTGATGGCGGCAATCGTGCGGGTCCAGCGCCGGCTGCTCACGTTTCTCGCCTTCTATCGGGTTTCGTGTATCGGATATTGCCTATCGGGAGTGTTCATGGGCGCCACGGGGGCAGAACGCCATGGTAAGCGGGATCTGCTTTCTCTCGGCATGTGACGCACCAGTGTGAGGGACCGTTCCCAATGTCCGTTTTGCCCGATTCTTTTGGGGTCAATGTGACGTGTGAGACTTGGAAATCTGGCAAAGCCATGGCACCGTGGCACGAGTCGGTGCGTCTGAATTCTCGATGCACCTCTTCCCGGCGTCATTGATTTGGAGGTAAGGCCACCGTGCGGCACTTCCCCGGTAGCAACCGTCGCCGCACGCTCGTTGCGGCGATTTCGCTGCCAGCGGTGGTTTTTGCCGGGCTTTCCCTCCCGGTAGCTGGGTCAATAACCGCGACGTCGGGTTCCCCCATTCTTGAGCGCGATCCGGTCCCAGCCACCGTTGCGCAGGTCCCGCTGTCCGGTCTAGATGTCGACGTGATGCAGGCGGCCTCGATTGCCATGGCCAACTGGGAGGGGATGCGCAGCGAAATTCATACCGACGCCTTGGGCCTTGCTACCGAAGAGCCGCTGTTCAGCGCGTCCGCAGAGCGCGAGTTCGTTGTTCCGCTGGAACCTGTGCTGGCTACTCGCTCAGTGACCACGGGTGATTTCGGTTTGGTGGGTATTTCATCCGATCAACCTCTCGACCCCAACACCCGAATCGTGGTGCGGGTGCGGGAAGACGGGCAATGGTCGGATTGGTCGGCTATTGGGGTGACCGAGCATGGCCCTGACCCTGACTCGGCAGAAGCTGAAGACGTGTTATTTGGCACGGAACCGCTGCTGACCGGGGATGCCGATGGGGTTGAAGTGCGAATGGACACACCTGGAGGGGTAGTTCCACGTAACGCCCAAGTTGTGTTGGTGGACAACCCGGTTGTTGCCGCCGATGCGGAACTGCCAAGTCCGACTGAAGTTTCGAACCTGCCCATGTCGACCGTTTCTGCTAGCACCGTGAGTGCGCCCAAACCCGCCATCATTTCCCGCGCCGAATGGGGTGCAGATGAAACCCAGCGCCGGGGGAGCGCGCGTATCTCACCGACCATCAAAGCAGCCTTCGTGCACCACACCACTTCCAAAAGCAACTACGCACCTGAGCAGGCAGCGCAGCAGATGCGCAACCTCTACTCCTGGTACGTCAAAGGGCTCAAGTACCAAGACATGGCCTACAACTTTCTCGTAGATCGTTTCGGTCGCATCTATGAAGGACGCGGCGGGGGAATGGACCAAGCGGTGGTAGGCGGTCACACTGCCGGTTTCAACGAGGAAACCTTCGCAGTCTCAGCGATTGGCAATTTCCAAACGTTCAATCCGGCCGCACCTGAAAAAGAGGCGATGGTCGAATCGATCGCTTCACTCATTGCGTGGAAATTGTCGATGAACCATCGTGATCCGAATGGCACAACCGCGCTCACTTCCAATTCCGGCTCGGGCACCTCGAAGTATGCGCCAGGCAAGGTTGCAACGGCAGCCGTTGTGGGCGGTCACCGAGACATTGGCTCCACTGCATGCCCAGGCCAATTCCTGCACGCTGAACTGCCAAATATTCGGGCGCGGGCGGGTGCAAAAATGGGCGCGTCGATGATCAATCCGACTGCGGGATCAGCCTCGTGGGGCAGCGCAGATCTGGTGCAGGTCAACGCAATTACCAATGCGCCGCTTGCTTGGTCGGCAACTGTCACCTCACGATGCGGCACCACTGTTCGTTCGCTTGGTGGTCAACAGGAAGCACCGGGGGCATTTGCCTTTGGTTGGGACAAGCTCGACGACGCAGGTCAACCTGTTCCGCCAGGCACGTACACGATCACCGTGAACTCGACCGGAAATGGTGAACCGCTCTACCCGTGGGTTGGGCAGGCCCGGGTGTTGTCAGCGCCAGGTTCGCCACCCGATCCGTGCGGTCCGCCAGATTCCTTCACGCTTAACGGCGCAGGCTTCGGACATGGCGTGGGAATGTCACAGTACGGCGCGTACGCAATGGCCAAAGAGGGGCGCGATGCAACAAGCATTGTCACTACCTACTACACCGGCACCAACGTTGCACCCGTACAAGACGATATGGATATTCGGGTCAATATCGAGTACCAGAAGCCCAGCGTCAAGGTGCGCACTGAAGCACTCGATGCAACGGGCGGTCAGATAGAAGTCAATGTCAATGGTGCTGTGACCGTTGGTGGACCGCAGGATGTGTTCACGTTCGATCCAGGTGGTGCAGGAATCACGGCGGCCAGAATCAGCGGTGGCGCAAGAACTGATCTTGGCTCTGCCCCGAATGTGTCAGTCCGCTGGGCAGGGACGCGCAATCCCGGCGCTGCTGTTGGTGGACCCACCCTGCTCAACGTGGTTGCAGGTGGAGGTGACTTCGGCACGCCAGGGCACCGCTACCGCTATGGACATGTTGAGCTCAGTGCGGCTGCGGGCAAGGTGAACGCGGTGAACTCGGTGCGTTTACACGATGAATACCTCTACGGCGTGTCCGAAGTGTCAAATTCGTGGCCCGAAGCCGCCATGCAAGCGCAGGCCCTGGCGGCACGCACGTATGGCCTCGCCAAGATCAATGCCGGCATTCGCAATTCCTGTGCATGCCACGTCGATGATGGTTTCGGACCGTTCACCGATCAGACCTTCTCTGCATGGTCCAAGGAAAGCAGTGCGAAGGGCAATCGCTGGGTCGCTGCAGTGAATGCCACCCACGTTGACCCCACGAGCGGTTTGGTGATTCTGTACAACGGGGCCCCAATCAGCGCCTTCTACCACTCGTCCTCTGGTGGTGCGACCACCGCGAGCAAGGATGTGTGGGGTGGCGATTTGCCGTATGTGCAAACAGTCGCTGACCCTTGGTCGTTAACGGCTGATAACCCGAACCGCAGTTGGGCAGTTACGGTGCCACAAGCGCAAATGGCGAAAGCTTTCGGTGTTGGCGGCGTTTGGAAACTTGATGTCACGGAGCGTCACGCGTCTGGTGCGGTGAAAACCATCCAAGCAACATTGGGTGATGGAAGTGTCGTGAGCAAAACTGGAAGTGCGATTCGCACGGCTCTCGGATTGAAGTCCGCCTACATCAACTCTGTGGATGGCAGCGCTGGTTCTGCCGGTGCAGCACCTGCGGTGACGCCGCCGGCGAGTGAGACAGAAGGTGAGCCAGTTGCCGCATCAGAACGCCAGGTGCGCCTGCTCTCGCCAGCAGCAACCGAAGTGAAAGCTGGAAAGTCTTATTCCGTTCGCGCCCAGGTCACGCCCAAGAAGAAGGACCTCAGGGTCTGGCGGCAAGAACTGGTCAATGGTGAATGGAAAACAGTCGCTAAAGGCAAGACGGACACAAAGGGACGGGTGAGTTTCTCAGTTCGCAAGGCTTGGCCACCTGGTACCACCACAACAAACCGACTCGTTGTGGTGCGCAAGATGGCACCCATCGGGATGAGTCAAGACATCAGCGTGACCGTTACATCGAGTGTTAAGGCACGCAGCGTCGCTCTGGTGACGCCGATCAAAATCGAAGCAGCCGCCGGAAAACCTTTTGCTATCACAGCGAAAGTCCGCCCATTCGCATCCGGACTGATGGTGTGGCGGCAAGCTCTCGTGAACGGCGAATGGGTAACGGTCGATAAAGCCCGCACCAAGGCAAAAGGCAAAGTGACATTCAAGGTGAAGCGAGCTGCTCCGGCCGGAGCGACCTATACCTATCGCCTAGTCGTCGTTGACAAAGCGCAAGCAGCAGGAGTGAGCCCG